>NZ_JASJXB010000023.1:0-75090 GCF_035018885.1 Variovorax sp. LG9.2
CCGTGTTGCGCGACAGGCTCGTCGCCCTCACGATCTCTCGCACCGACTTCTTCTCGCGGTGGTGCATCCGCAGGACCTTGCCAATCATGGCCATAGTGATCACTCCTCATACCCCCACCGCTCAAAAAAGCAGCAGGGTAGGCTGAACACCCGGGTCAAATTTGAAGCGGCACAACCCTCACAGCTGGGTCAATTTTCGGCCGGCGCCAACATTGGTCGAGCTCGGTGCCGCAATGATGGTGGCGTCCACGATGGTGCCCGCGCGCATCAGAAGTCCCTGTCCGGCCAGATGTGCGTTGATCTCCGCGAACAGCGCCTTGGTGAGGTCGTTGTCCAGCAGCAGGCGTTTGAACTTGAGCAGCGTGGTGGCGTCCGGCACCGATTCGCGCAACAGGTCGATCCCCACGAAGTCGCGCAGTGACAGGCTGTCGTACAGGGCATCTTCCAGTGCCTCGTCGGTCAGGCCGTACCACTGCTGCAAGCAGTACATGCGCAGCATCCGGGGCACGCCGATCGGCTGACTTCGACCGGAAAGCGCTGCGCAGCGTGCGTTCCAATACAACGCCCGCGTCGCGGGACACGATGATCACGGAAATGAAGGTGTCGCGCATCGCGCGCGCAGCATCGGAAGCGCTTACTGGTCGAGATGATTACCGAAGGGCCAGCGCGAAATCGTAAGCAGCTGACGTTTCCCGTGCGCACTTGTCCCAGGAGAAAAACTGCAGCCGCCGCAGTCCAAATTGGACAAGTTGGCGTCGCCGATCCTGGTCTGACAAGACGGTGTCAACCGCGTGCGCAATCGAGTCCGTGTCGTTCGGATCGAAGAATTCAGCAGCATCACCGATGACTTCGGGTAGTGAACCAGTGTTGCTGGAGACGACAGGGCACTCGCATGACATCGCCTCCAAGGGGGGAAGACCGAAACCTTCGTAAAGTGAGGGATACACGAAGGCTGCCGCAGAACGGTAGCAAGCTGCCAGCACCGTGTCGTCGCCGCCCAGATGGTGCAGACCATCCACGCGCACGCCCGCGTTGACGGCTGCACTCCTTTCCTCTCGACCGAGAGGTCGGCCGCCGAAGGCCAGGATGTCATACGCTGACCGCAGTGCTGGACGAGAGCCGACAGCGCGCAGTAGGGCTCCAAAATTCTTGTAGCCATGGCGCTGCCCCACATACAACAGGAACGGCCGGCCCGTCTCCGTCGCGACGGTGCGATTCGGGTACGGGAGTGGGTCGAAGCCATGGTGAACGACGCTCACCTTGTCCGGCGACACGTCGAACAGGTCGCATAGATCATTTTTCGCTGACTTCGAAACCGCGATCAGGTGATCGGCCCTGCGGGTCGAACTTTTCTTACGTCGTGTGGTCCCGTCCTGCAGACGGAAGCACTCGGGCATTCGTTCGTGGATCATGTCGTGCACGGTGACCACCACCTTGGTGCCGCCCAAGTTCACGGGGCGATCTGTGTAGTAGGTTTCGTGCACGAAGTCGGGTCGCCAAGTTTGGCGGTTTCGCAGTTTGAGTATTGTCCGATTGGTCGCAAGCAGCAACGGGGCTGCCTCAGGCGGGAAAAACGGTACGCGGATGCTGCCGCGCTGGGCAGAAAAATCATCCAGAAACTGGTTGATGTGCAATGGGGCAAAAATCCTCGCGTCGTGGCCGTGTCGTCCAAGATACTCCGCCAGACGAACGGCATACCGGGAAACGCCTCCGAACGACTGAATACTGAAGATCTGATGATCAAATGCGATCTTCATGACGCCCTGATCCCCTCACGTTCATACTGGACCAGAGCCTGGAAAATGTCCGCATCTGCGATCGAGAAGCAGCAGAAGTCGAAGTAGACGGCTCCGCCGCCTGCGCGGTGGCGTTGCATCACATTGGCGACCAAGTCTTGCGCCAGGGCGCGAGTGAGGTCGCTACCCATCAGATAGTTGCCATAGTTGTCATACACGACGACCGAGCGATAACCTATACCACCCAAGCCTTCGACTGCTGCGACGGCGTCCGAGGGGTTCGAATTCCCGATGAGCGGGTCAAATTCGAAGAATAGGATCGGCATGTCCAAGGCCAAGCTGTCCAGCGCCCCGAGCAAGATGGCAAAGTCGAAACCGTCCGTGTCTGTCTTGAGGAGCTTGACGGGCCCAAGATCGGCATTCTTTTCCAATATTTCCTGCACCGTGGTCATGCGACTGGTGCGATGTTCACGCATAGCCGTCCGCCTCGGCATCAGATGCGCCGTACCTCCAGTGGTTAGTACTTCGAAATCCACGTCGTCGGCCCCCGACGGACGGATAAAAGTTGGAATCACTCGGTTAATGCCGGGCAACGGTAAAAGGTTGGCATGCAGATATGGCAAGAACGCCGAATTGCCTTCCACGCACAGGATGGGGCCGCTTACGGTCGATCGGATTGCGACGGCTGAATCGCCAATGTTGGCGCCGATGTCCAATGTCACCATGCCTGAATACTTGCTGTCGACCAGTCTGGCAATGACGGGCAATTTTCGATCGTAGTTGAGAAATGCCTGCTGGTATTCGTCCAGCCTGTGCCCAGGTGGCAGCGTGATACGGTGCGTCCCAACGAGATAGTGGCGATGTTGCCGCTTTGCGAGCCAGCGCTTGGCGAATTTCAGAAGAATCCAGATGTTCATTGGCGATCGCTTTTCGAGAAGGTGAGTCCTAACTGCCTCTCGATCTGAGAACGATACAAGACGCCATACAGTGTGCCAAGTGTGACGACAAAGAATGCAGTGAAGACATAGACCATGGCTTCGATGCCCGCCGTTCGAACCACAAGAAATTTCAAGGGAACGCCGACAGCAACGATGATTAGAACTGCAACGGCCTGTGGCCGGAGTATGCCCATGCCATTCATAAACATCGCCAGGCAACTAGCCATCGCCGCCGCAATGGTCCACGTACCAAGGGCATAAACTAGGTTGGCCGACGGGACAACCTGACCGTCCGTCCAATACCGCAGCAAGGGAGCGCTCACGAAGGCCAAGACTCCCACCGACGTGGCGGAATATGCGAGCGTCAACTGGGCTGCCGACCCAAGCGTCTTGCGGATAAACGCCCGGTCATTTCGTGCATTGGCATCTGCGTATGCGGGCCACAGTGGGCTATTCAAGATGAGTATTGGCTGGGTAGCGAACAGGTACATGTGCTGAACCAGCGTGAAGGCGGCAACGGCGGACGCACCCAGCGTGCTGGATATGATCAAGCTGTCCATTCCCCACCCAAACGCAGTGCCGATCTGCAGGACGAAGAAAAGCAGACTGACGCGCAACAGCTTCGGTTTCTCAATTTTGGTTGAATGCATCCAGCCGGCAATGCGAAACAATCCTTTGCGGCCCAGTTGAATCCACAGCCAGATTCCCGGCAACATGCCCCCCACCATGCTGCATAGGAGCAGCACTGGCATGCCAGCGTGATAGCGCGTCGCGATGTACAGCAGCAGCAGCCCGACAAAGGTGCAGGGCACGCAGGTGGCGAAGACCTCAAAGCCTCGCTGCAGACCATGGTAGACCCGCAGCACGCCATTGGTGAAGATGGATGCAGCAAACAAACCTGCAAACATCAACACACTGATGCGGATTTCATCGACCAGTGCGTCCGAGGTAGTCTTGATCAACACCTGCCACGGCAGCAGCCATGCAGCGAAGCTCAGCAGCAGCAGCAGCGCGAAGGAGAGGATAGCCAGCACTCCGAGTCCGCCGCTGACGGCCTGCGAAAGTTTATTGGCACTAGGCTCGGACGCAGCACGCGCGATGCGGTTGGTCAGGCCATTACCGACCCCCAGGTCGAGGAAGCTCAACACTGCGGCCAAGCTGGCAATGGTCATCCATGCGCCAAAACGCTCTGCGCCGAGATAGGGGACTGTCCAACTAACGGATAGCACCATGACGAGCATGCTGGTGGCACTGCTCGCTGCGTGCGCCAACATGGTCCACGAGACTCGCCGATAGCGCTCAGCCGCTCGGCCTTCCTCAGTATCGGCAGGGAAAGGCTGTATGCGCAGATGGCGCGCGAGGACGACAAGATTCACGGATTAATCGCTCCTGTGCCATCGAAGTCGGAACCATTTGAATGGTTGCCAAAGTGCTGCTGCGATCGGCCCCAGGTACCGCCCAATGATGGCTGGCTGCGCCCGGACAAAATTAACGTCGAAGGTACGGGATGACAACCCCGTGGCGGCGTACCAGGCAATTGGAACCGCTAGGTATCGAACACGCCGTCGCAGATTCGGATCCCACAACAGGCGAATGTTCAGTAGATGGTCGGCATGTGTGCGAAAGCGACGCATGAAGGGTCCGTGCGTGGTGATTGCCTCACGCGAATAAACAATTCCCTGATGGCAGACGTTGAAGACCAGGATTTGGAAGCGGCTGGGTCGAGCCCGATGGCGCCCCTTCGAACCCCAATAAACATCGGAGAACACGGCCGAAGGTGACTCGGCCGCCAACAAACTTAAAACTCGATGCACCGCGGGCAAAAGGATGTCGTCCTTGCCCAGAAAGTAGAGGTAGCGTCCCGTACTGGCAGCTACTCCGTCGTTCATGGCCGAGTACACGCTCGGCCGCGACTCGGCGACAACGCGAGCATCTGGAAACCGCTCGGCCGCGTCGGCCGCTTTGCTGCTGGGCAGCACGAGCACGATCTCGCGCATTTCTGAGTCGGGAATCGCCAGACACACCGAGTCCACGCAGCGACGCAATTCGACGTCTACATCGAGTGTCGGGATGATGATGCTCAACAGCGGAATCACGACTGCACTGCTGACTCACGGCGGAAAATGCCGTCGATCTGCAGCAGCTGCCCCGTCTCGGCATTGCCAAAATTATTCTCGACTCCGACCAGCATGTACCCCTTGCAACGAAGGTCGGCGTACAGGTCATCGAACAGCACCTGACCCGCATACAGCGGCGCCAACGACATCTCCACTTGTATCGTATCGATTCGCTCCAGGCTGCGAACCGCACCTCGAAGGACCTGGGCCTCGTAGCCTTGCGTATCAACCTTGAGGTAAATATTGCGCGCATTGTCACAGGTCTTATCGAACATGGCATCAAGCGTTTCGACCCGAATAGTTTCCTCGCCGGTGTAGCGAGAATGCGGCGCGGCCTCTTCATGCAGCTGCAGCATCTCCAGAATCGAACTACTTTCGGAGTTGCCCGCCACGTGAATCGTTTGAGTGCCCTGAGCATCGCCCAATGCCATTTGAAATACCTGCCAGTCGACGTCTCCAAGTGCTGCCCGCTGCAACTTGGCGTATGCGGCACTGAGCGGCTCAAACGACACGATGCGGCCTCGATATCCGAATTGTCGACGTAGCTCCAATCCGAACTGTCCGATATTCGCTCCGACATCCAGCACTGTGTCTATTCGATGGTGTTCGATCAGGCGCCGCCGGCGGGCGATAGGATGCGATCCCGGCTTGTAGGGAATGACATCAACGCCAAAGCGACGGGCAAATAGCTGAGCCGATCTCAGAATTTCCATCAGCATCGATGATCCCTTTGCACTCTGCATGCTGGCCGATCTTTCAAAGTCACAGCACGCTCCATGATGGATGGTGAGGCCGCATTTTTCGTAGCGCGAGCAAGCATCTCACGACCACATCGTCAATCAAAGACTGATGCCGCCGATGAAGGCTGAAAACCCCAGCCCAGCGAGGCACGGCCGCATTTTTATAGTTAGCGAAATGCTGCGTGATCAAACTTCTGTCATGGGAGGAAAGCAGCTCCCCGTAATGGCCGAAGAACGCATGAATCTGGCTTAGCAGACTGCCGACCCAATCGTCGCGCACGATCACTTTCCAAGCTCGTTGCAGACGTTTTACTCGCCCGGGGTGTCTCCCAATAACATTAGCTCCGTGTTGGCGATACAAAAGCGCGGGCTCTTCGTCATACACAACGACACCAAAAGCGCTCACGACCAGATAGATCCACCAATCGTGAAAGCGAACGGCGCTCGGTACGCCGGCTCGCTGCAACAGCTGCAGCGCAGCACGATTGAGCGCCGCAGTGCAGCCAACGATGATGTTCTCGGTCAATGCGTTCGCAAACGAGGGGCCGCGTGGCAGAAGCGGCGTCCGACCTAGCGAACGCAGATCCTGGTCCACGAAGGTCTGAGCACTTCCGTACAGGCCAGGCTTGCTGTCAAGCGGGCTGAGTTGCTCCCAAGCGCGCTGAAGCTTGTCAGGAAGCCAGACGTCATCCTGGTCGGCAAGCATGACCATGTCTACGTCTTTTGGTACAAGTGTCAGCAAAGTGAGAAAGCTCGGCCCAAAACCCAAATTTCGGCCGGTGGTGATGGTGATCCGCGGATCGGCCAGCGCCACGATCTCGTCCACCGTTCTGTCGGTAGATCCATCGTCTCGTACGAGCACGGTGCCTCGCGCGGGGAGCTGCGACAACACGGACTGCATTTGCTCCCGCACATAGCGCTCGCCTTGGTAGGTCGACATGATCACGACCACATACGGCGCGTTTGCAGCGGTTCCCAGGCTTTTCGTTGCTGGCGTCGCGTCGGGTAGATCCTGACCCGCACCCACGTCAGCTTCCACTTGTTTGTCCTGTTGCCGCCGGTCGGCGCGAGTCGAATGCACTGCGTAGCGCGGCGAAGAAAATCGATGCGAGCACCGATTGCGTTCCCATCAGCAGCAACGCCACGCCGGGAATGATCTGACGCATTGCCGCTTCTGGGTCCAATGCGCCAAATCCGCTGCTTCCCCATTGCCAGGTCAGGCTTGCACACAGCGTCAAACCTGCCAAGGTTGCGCTCCCGCCGCCGACAGGCAGCAACGACCCGCTAGCCACGTAAAGTGCCCATCGATCGCGAGGGTGAATGGTGTTCAGGTGAGCGCAGTGACGTGCAAGTACTGCGCCCATGGCGAAGAGCATCGTCTGGTAGCCCAGCACCATTCCGGCCGAGGCCAGCAACTGCGTGTGGATGCCGACCGGCCACCGACCCCAACCATCGGCGTGAAAATGCGCGAGCACCAACTGGGCTAAGCCCAATAAAGCGAGCGCGGCGCCCGGATAGAGAAACAGCCATCGAGGCGTGAACAGCAGCAAAAAACGCAGATGGCGCCAACCATCTCGCCATGTACGCAGGTGCGGCGGCCTGTCACGCCCGTCGGGAGACAAAGTGGTCGGAACCTCGGCAATTCGAAGGTGGCTTAAAGATGCCTTGACGATCATCTCACTGGCGAACTCCATGCCTTCGCAACACAGCCCCAGTTGCAGGATGGCCTGACGCTCGAAGCCGCGCAAGCCGCAGTGAAAGTCACCGATCGGCGACTTGAAGAAAAGTCGGCCCACAAAGCTCAGCACAGGGTTGCCCAAGTAGCGATGAAGCGGAGGCATGGCACCAGGCAGGATTGCGCCGCGAAAGCGGTTGCCCATCACCAATTGGCTGCCAAGCCGCAGTTCAGCCACAAAGGATTTCAGGGCACCGAAATCGTAGCTCTCGTCGGCATCGCCCATTACGACGTAGCGCCCCTTGGCTGCCGCGATGCCGACGATTAACGCCGCGCCGTAGCCGCGCACCGGCACAGATACCACGCGCGCTCCGCACGCCGCGGCCAGCGTTTGCGAGCCGTCGCTCGAGCCGTTGTCCGCTACAACGACTTCACCTCGAATGCCGCTGCTGTTGAGGAAACCATGGGCCTTGGCGATGCAAGCCGGCAGAGTACGTGCCTCGTTGAGGCAGGGCATCAGGATGGTCAGTTCGATGTCCGGGCCTGTCTTTCTCGAAGCCTCGACCTGAACCTTGTTTTCAGAAATCACTTCGTTCCACATGAAGCAGCCCACTTTCACGCCAACACTTCAGCGGACGCGGCGATTCGATCCATTGATTCACGGTGCCCAAACCCGAAATATCGCCACCGCCGCGAAAAAGGTCTGCAAACCGCACAAATCCATCGTCATTTACCCAAATAGCGAAATCAGGGTAATTGCGGCGCCAAATCGACCCACTGCGTACGCTGGTCGAGTGCCTTGTGCCAAACAGGTTCGAACAGCCCCCCTCGACACGGTCGAGCACTTGGTCAGCCAGACGCTTTCCAACCAGTTCGGACTCAGTTAGTCCCCTACCGGGTACTACACGGCAGGTGTAGACGTAGACCTGATCACGTGCGCCAGATTTGGCTCCAGCCTGTTCAAGGGCATTAGAGCTTCCCCGGTAGCGGATATATTCACAGTCACCGATATCGACGCTAAGGCCCAAACGTCGCAACGGGTAGTCAAAAGTGGCAGCAGCCGGTGCGACCGGCTTGCCATCTGACTCAATCGCATTCACAAGGGTAAGCATCCGCACTTGCGGCGAGTGACCATCGATGAGAGCGCGCACGCGCTGGCCGCTGCGGCTCTCCGGGTCGATATCAGAGCCCATGCCGACCAATGCTGAGCCCGGCGCCAAATATGGCAACAAGAAGGAGTTGGACTGGGAATCCATCGAAAGGTATAGAAAGGGCCGTGTTTGTAGTTCGGCGGGAATCGTGGCCTGAGTCCAAGCGCCATCCCAAGGCTGCGCGCTCCATCGAAATTCCGCGGCCTCTGAAAGCATGAGTGCCTGCGCGCAAACCACCACCACCACAGTCCATCCTTGGGCGCGACGCATTCCGCTCAGAGCGCGGCGAACGCCCGCGACCAGGATCACCGCGGCGATGCAGGCCATCGGAAGGAAATATCGACTGTTTCCGCTGAGTAGGAGCCACAGCACCCAGGCGATCACAAATGAAGCTGTCAGGCACGCCCACGCATTCTGGCTGGGCCGGTAATCAACGACGGTGGTCGATCCGGCCCTCCGACGCCAAACGGCCACGCCCAGCCAAAACACTGGCAGACACAACAGCGCCGCATAGCGAATGTCGGCCGAAAGAGTTTCGGTGTGGATTCTGCGACGTGCGGCCAGCAGGTCAAATGGACGCATCAGCGCTTCGGCCAAAGACGATGGAAGGAAGCGGTGATCGCGGAAGGCATCCAAGGTGCCCAACAAATTAGGCAGCGGCGATACTGGCGTTAAGGGGGCGACAGTGCCGATAGCGGCTGCAGCCGGATTAATCAGGTTATCCAATATTGGGAACAACGGATTGCCGAAGGCCTGCCACAGTGCCCACGCCCATGTTCCGCTGATGAGTAGGAGCGCACCGCCCGCGCAGCAGCAGAACAGCAGCGAACCTTGCCAGCGGGTGCGCCAGCTCGGCGCGCAGCCCAGCAACAGCGGCAGGGCAGGCGCCAACGCAAACGTGGCGTTCGACATTTTTAGCGCCGCAGCGGCACCCAGTAAAACTCCCGCGATGGCGACTAGATGAAAACGGAACCGGTGAAAGGCATTTACCAGTGCTACATAGCCCCCTAATGCCAGCGCGCCGGTCGTGATGTCACTGAACGACGAACCTATGGCTTGCAGAAGAACTGGGTTGGCCAGTGCCAAGACAACTGCGCCCCAAGTCACCAACGCTGGGCTGCGGCCGCATGGATCCTCGCTTACGGCGCGCGCCAGTTCCCAAGTTAACCACAAGGCCGACCCGTGCACAACGGCGAACGCCATGCCAATGGCCAGCGAGGGCCAGCTGGCCTCGACCATCAGAGACAGGGGTAGGTAGGAATAGGGGACGAAATAAGTTTGAGGGCTGGCCGGAAAGTAGTCCAGTGCAAGGCGATGGTGCAGCACGCTATAGCCAGCGTTTAGGTGATAGTGCAACGCGTCCCAAGGTACATCCTTTCCAGCAAACAACGTCCAAGCCACTGCTAGAAGGGTGCACAAGCCGTACGCAACGGCGCGCTCCGTCCGCAGTGGGTGTTTAACGGCAATGTGGTGGGAAGGGAGCAGTCCGAGCATGTTTCGCCCAACGCGTTGTCCAGCCAGCAAAAAACCGCCCGGAGGCGGCTTTTACAAAGCTCTTTAGCTTAGCCGCGGCATTCCGAAGGCAGATACTTGGGGGCGATTGCCGTGGCACCGGTACGGCACAGCCATGTCAGTTGTCCGGTGTTGGTTCCCACAGCTGATGGGGTCAATGTCACAGTTCCGCTGGCGTTCGGGACAGTTGAAGTAATTGTTACCACTCCGGTTGTATCTGTGATGGCTACACCGGAAACGTACTTTGTAGCGCCCGGGAAGCTGTAGCCACTGTTTGCCGCCGTGACTGAGGCAAGCGAACCCAGGGACGAAGTCGTTTCCGAAACTGCCAGCTTCGCAGGGGCACCCATGATGAGCACTTCAGTCATCTTCGAACGGGTCGTGTAGTCCTGATAAGCCGGCAGAGCCACAGCAGCCAAAATACCGATAATCGCCACGACGATCATCAATTCGATAAGGGTGAAGCCCTTTTGTGCGCTACGCACGATATTGCGACGGTTCATTTGAGAAACTCCAGGTTGGTTGATAAGGCCCGGGAATCTCCCCGGTGCGCTTATCTACCCGCAGCATCTGTGCCACCCTGTCAGCGTCGTCTCACAGCCAAAATCTGAGTACTTGTTCACGCCCGGGTTACAACGTGTGACAGAACTTGTTGCTTTTGTCTTACGGTCGCATGACAAATTTTGTCACCGTGACCAGATCTGTCGGCCTCAAAGCGTCAGGAGCGCCGCAGCCTCGAGCCACCGAATATCCCGCTGCTCCAACCCATGCATTTCCCAGCCCTCGGCAAAGGCGCCGATCTGGCTCATGATTTCTTCGGTTTCGGCGGGCTTGGTGTGGGTGATGTAGATCGGGTAGCTCTTGCCTCTGGCGATCTGTGCCAGTTCGTCGGCCAGCGTGGCGGGCGACAAGTGCAGGCTGCGTTGGGCCAAGGCTTGCTCGCGGTTGCTGAAGGCGGTTTCAATGATTAGCATGGCAACGTCGAGTTCGTTCACGCGCAGCCAGAACTGGGCGTTTCGTTCTGTGTCGCCGCTGAATACCCAGTGCTTGCTGCCTTCGACGGAGCGAATGGCGTAGCCGCAGGCCGGTACGGTGTGCACGGCCGGCAAGACTTCGATGTGTTTAGGTCGCCGCGTGCCCAGCGCCAAAGTCTGACCGACATTGAGATCGTGGAAGGTGACGAAGGGCGACTCGGTGCTCGGTATGTTCGCAAAGTCGGGCCAGATCACGTTGTTGAACATGTGGGCGCGCAGGGCCTCGATGGTGGCGCGCAGCGCATGCACGCGCAGGGGCTGGCTTCTGCGGCTGGCAACGGCATCGATCATCAACGGGAGTGCAGCGACGTGGTCGAGGTGCGAATGGGTCAGCACGACGTCGTCGATGGCTGCCATTTCTTCGAGGGTGAGGTCGCCTACGCCAGTGCCGGCATCGACGAGCAGGTCGTCGTCGATCAAAAACGAGGTCGTGCGGCAGCCTTTGGCGATAGCGCCCGAGCAGCCCAACACGCGCACCTGCATTTTTTGAGACCCTCTAGATTTTTGCCGTCATTTGGATTCGAACCGGGTTGCGCCGTCCCAGTCTGGATCTTTGGGGCGCAACGCCATCGAGGCTAAACGCTCGGCGTACAGCTGGTAAAGGACTTTTTTGACGCCGGGCGCCAGCAGTGGCGTCAAAAGCGAGCGGCCCGTGGCCCAGTCTTGCGCGCGGTAGGCCGTCAATACCTGCTGCCAGACGTCGAGCCCGGCACGGCTCGTTTTGGCTGCCGCAGTGGCCCGGCCCAGGGGCTCGAAGATGGCCACGCTCTGGGCCTTGCCCTTGACGCGCACGCGGTCGAGCTCTTGCCAGACGTAGGCGGGGGCGGCCTTGCGCGTCGCATCGCTCACCACGACTTCGGCGCCGTAGATGCCGCTCAGACTCTCGAGCCGCGAAGCGAGGTTGACGGCATCGCCGACCACCGTGTAGCTGCGACGCACGGCCGAGCCCATGTCGCCGACGCTCATCACGCCGGTGTTGATGCCGATGCCCACGCTGATGGCCGGCTGGCCGGTGGCGCGGTGCGCATCGTTGATGGCGTGCACGGCAGCCGCCATTTCGAGCGCGGCCGCCACGGCCAGGTCGGCATGGTCGGGCGTGTCGACGGGCGCCCCCCAAAAGGCCATGACGCAATCGCCCATGTACTTGTCGACGGTACCGCGGTGTGCGCTGATGATTTCTGTGAGTCGGCTGAAGACACCGTTCAGGAATTGCTGCAGCTCGGTCGGGGCCATGCGCTCCGACATTTCAGTGAAGCCGCGCATGTCGCAGAACAACACCGTGAGTTCCTTGCTGACGGCTCGCATGCTGTAGCTGCCGGGCGAGGCCAGCATCTCCTGCACGAGCTGCGGCGGCACGTAGGTGCCGAAGAGTTGCGCCAGGTTGCGCCGCTCCCGTGCTTCGACGAAGTAGCCCCAGCTCAGGTTGAGCACGAAAGCGACCGCGCACATGACCAGCGTTGCCGCGAGGGGCAGCACGAGCCCGGCATCGACGTAAAGCCAGGTGTTGAGCCCGACCACGACCGCCACCGTGGCGGCGGCGATGAGCACCGCACGCGCGGCGGATACGATCGACAACCCCAGCGCGAGGATGAGACCGGTGATTGCGATCAACAGCACGTCGTAGCCGGTGGCGTAGTCCGGCTTTTCCGGCAATCGGCGATCGAGCAATCCGGAGATGATGTTGGCATGCACTTCCACGCCAGGGAAGGCAGCGCCTACCGGTGTCGAGCGGAGGTCTTGCAGGCCGGGCGCGGTGGCACCGATCAGCACGATCTTTCCCTTGAGTTCGCCGGTGGCGAGTTTGCCGCTGAGCACGTCGGCTGCCGGTACGTATCTGAACGATCCGCCGTGCGCGCCGCCCGGTCCGCGGTAGGGCACCTGCAAGCTGCCCCTGGAATCGACCGGAAGGCGCAAGACCGACTTGCCATTCGGCCCTTTCGAAGCATTCGCAAGGACCAGCGCGCCATCCTTGACCACGAGCGCGGGCATGCCGCTAGCCCGGCGATACACGGCAAGCCCCAGCGATTCGTATTAGCCCGCTTTGGCGGCGGTGCCTTGGTACTGCGCAAGAACCGGGGCGGCGCGCACGATGCCGTCCGCATCGGTTTCGATCAGCACGTTGAGAAAGCCGGCGTGAGCCGTCGCGTCTGCGAGCAGCGCGATGCTGCCGCCAAAGCCGTTCCAGGATGTCGCGCGCTGCGCGCCGGGGGGGAAGGCATCGAGCGCAAAGACCGGAGTGGGCAACCAGCCCATGCCGCGTGGCTTGGTGGTCTGCGTGAAGTAGTAACCGAGCGCGACGGGCCTGCCTTTGAGGACGTTGGCAAAAATCGCGTCGTGGTCCAGCTCGGGCGCGAGTTGATCGACTTGCTCTTTCAACCCCGGAACGTCGCGCAAGGGACCGGCTGCGATCTGCCGCAATGCAGCCAGTCCGGAGCTGCCGTCGGGCTCGGCGAACATGACGTCGAACCCGAGAACAGAAGCTTGCTGACGATCGATCAGTTCTGTCGTCAGCGCGGCGAGCTTGTCGCGGCTCCAGGGCCACTGGCCGTATTCCTGCAAGCTGGGGTCGTCGATGTCGACGATGACGACGCGCGGGTCGAGCGTACGCGGCAGCGTCGCGAGGAGCCGAACGTCATAGATCGACAGATCCAGCCGCTCGACAAAAGAAAACTTGTAGACGCCGGTGGCGTGAATCAGCGCCAACAAAACAGGCAACAGCGTGATGGCGACGCGTGGCCAGTGCTGCCCTACCGCTGCGACCGCGCTTTTGGCGGTCACCGCGAGGCCTGATGAAGGTCAGGCGTTGACGAACTGCATCTTGGTGCCGCCGAGCTCGAGCACGTCGCCGTCTTGCAATGCGACGGCTTCGGTGCCGAGGGGCTCGCCATTGAGCGTGGTGCCGCCATCGATCGGAGCCACCACGTAGCCCTGAATGCGGCGCGTGACAGCGGCGACAGCAACGCCAGGTTTGCCGATGGTGGTGACGACCTTTGCCAGCGAAAGTTCGCGGCCCGCGCCGGTGCCAGACAGCACGCGGATGACTGCAGAGTTGACCGCACCGCCACCGAGGGGCGCTGAAACCGTCGGCGCGGAGCTGAGCGGAATCGGGGCAGAAGGGTGAGCAATGGACGCTGGCTTGGTCGGCGCAACGGCTTCAGCGGCGCCGGCAGCCGAAAGGTAGCGGATCTTGTACTTGCCGACTTCGACGACGTCGTTGTGCTCCAGCGCCTGCTTTTTGATGGCACGCGCGTTGACGTAGGTTCCGTTGGTGCTGTTGAGGTCTTCAAGATACACATCGGCGCCAATCATGTGGAGCACGGCGTGCTCACCGCTGATCGCCAGATTGTCGATGACGATGTCGTTGTACGGTCGCCGTCCCAAGGTAGTGCGGTCTTTGGCGAGCGTCACTTCCTTGATTACGACACCATCGATCGAAACGATCACTTTCGGCATGGCCGACTCCTGAATGAAGGACGCTGAACTCTTGGGGAACCGTCAATCCGCAGCTTCTGGCGCCGCAGCGCCATTTGCACGGGCCAGAACAACTGAAATGTTATCCCGTCCGCCATTGTCGTTTGCAGTTGCAACCAAAAGTGTTGCTTTCTCCGACAGTCCGATATCTCGTGACAGAAGCGTGAAAATCTGCGCGTCGGAAACCATCTCGCTGAGACCATCGGAACACAGCAGGAACAGGTCGCCGGGAAGGGCGTCGTGCTCATGCATTTCTAGTTCCACGTGCCGCTCGATGCCGAGCGCGCGGGTCACCAGATTGCGGTGCGGCGACTGCGCCGCCTGCTCTGGCGTGATGGCTCCGGCGTCGAGTTGTTCCTGCATCAAAGAGTGGTCGCGTGTGAGCAGATGGAGTTGCCCTTCGCGGAGCCGATAACAGCGTGAATCGCCGATGTGGCCAACGATAGCGCGGTTGTCTCCGAACACCGAAACGACCAATGTCGTGCCCATCCCCTGCAGTTGCACATTAGCAACACCTGCCTCCAGAATGGCCTGGTTTGCCTCGTCGACGCCGGCCTGCATCGCCCGGCGCATAGCGCGCGGATGCGCTGAGGGGCCGGAATGCGCCAACCAGCGCCCGAAGCTGGCTTGCAGCAGCGCGATCGACATGCCGCTGGCGACTTCGCCGCCGTTGTAGCCGCCCATGCCGTCCGCCAGGATGGTGAGGCCCAGGGCCGCGTCGAATGCGATCGCGTCTTCGTTGTTGGCGCGCACACGGCCGGAATCGGTCAGCGAGGCGTAGTCCCAGGTCAGCGTGCTGGCGGCGGTGGAAGAAGTGGCAGCAATGGTCACCATAAACAGGATTCAGGCTCCGAAATCAGTGGGCGGCGACGTGCGTCCGCTTTTGCAAAAATCGTCCGGCAAGGACCACGAAAGCCGCCCCCAAAGCGGCGCCGACGTAGTGCAACCAGGGTACCGCGGTCAGCGTGTCGCGCAACGTGACGTCACTGACGATGGTTTCGCCGCCGACCCAGCCGATGAGGGCGGCGCCGAGCATGACGATGATCGGGAAGCGTTCCATCAGTTTGATCATGAGCGTACTGCCGAATATGACGAGAGGAATGCTGATGGCCAGGCCCAAGATCAGCAGCGTGGTGTCGCCCTGTGCAGCAGCGGCCACCGCGATCACATTGTCCAAGCTCATGACCAGATCGGCGATGAGGATGGTGCGAACAGCAGCCAGCATCGTGCCGTATTCCTTACCTTCGCCCTCTTCTTCGTCACCTTCGCTTAACAATTGAACGCCAATATAGAGCAGCAGCAGCCCGCCGACGATCTGCAGATACGGCAATGCGAGCAGCTTTGCAGCGACGACGGTGAGTGCGATGCGCAACACCACTGCGGCGCCCGAGCCGAACAACACGGCCTTCTTTTGCTGCGCCGGCGGCAACGAGCGGGCAGCCATGGCGATGACCACGGCGTTGTCGCCCGACAAGATGATGTTGATCCACACAATCTTGAGCAAGCCGATCCAGAAATCAGCGCTTTGAAGCAATTCCATGTGTTGTCTCGTCTTCTATAGATCGAAAAAAGCGCTCGCAACCTGAATTGCGAGCGCTTAGTTCGTCGGGTCGCTGCAAAAAGCAGAGGCTTTTTACAGGCGAGCCTTCAGAAGCTTGGCCAGTTCGGAGAAATTGCGCGTCACGGTAAAACCGCACTCTTCCATGATGGCGAGCTTGGCGTCTGCCGTGTCGGCACCGCCGGAGATCAGCGCGCCGGCGTGGCCCATGCGCTTGCCGGGAGGCGCGGTGACACCGGCGATGAAACCGACGATCGGCTTCTTCATGTTGTCCTTGCACCAGCGGGCCGCGTCAGCCTCGTCCGGACCGCCGATTTCGCCGATCATGATGACCGCGTCGGTGTCGGGATCGTCGTTGAAGGCTTTCATCACATCGATGTGCTTCAGGCCGTTGATCGGGTCGCCGCCGATGCCGACTGCCGACGATTGGCCCAAGCCGATTTCGGTCAGTTGCGCCACGGCTTCATAGGTCAGCGTGCCCGAACGTGATACCACGCCGATGCGTCCCTTGCGGTGGATGTGACCCGGCATGATGCCGATCTTGATTTCGTCCGGCGTGATGAGGCCGGGGCAGTTGGGGCCAAGCAGCAGCGTCTTCTTGCCGCCGGCGGCTTCCTTGGCGCGCATCTTGTTGCGCACTTCGAGCATGTCGCGGACAGGAATGCCTTCGGTGATGCAGATTGCCATGTCGAGGTCGGCTTCGACAGCTTCCCAGATGGCGGCGGCGGCGCCCGGTGGCGGCACGTAGATCACCGACACGGTCGCGCCGGTCTGCGATGCGGCTTCCTTCACCGAGCCGAAAATCGGGATGCCGAAAATCGACTCGCCGGCCTTCTTCGGGTTCACGCCGGCCACGAAGCAGTTCTTGCCGTTGGCATATTCCTGGCACTTTTCAGTGTGGAACTGACCGGTTTTGCCGGTAATGCCTTGGGTGATGACTTTGGTGTCTTTGTTGATGTAGATCGACATGACGTTTCCTTAGACTTTCTTGACTGCTGCCACGACCTTTTGGGCCGCGTCCGCCATGGTGTCGGCGCTGATGATGGGCAGGCCCGAGTCGGCCAGCAGTTTCTTGCCTTCGACTTCGTTGGTGCCCTTCATGCGCACGACGAGCGGAACGCTCAAGTTCACTGCCTTGCAGGCTGCGATCACGCCGGTGGCGATGGTGTCGCACTTCATGATGCCGCCGAAGATGTTGACCAAGATGCCTTTGACGTTCTTGTTCTTCAACATGATCTTGAAGGCTTCGGTCACCTTCTCGGGGGTGGCACCGCCGCCCACGTCCAGGAAGTTGGCCGGCTCGCCGCCGAACAGCTTGATGGTGTCCATGGTGGCCATCGCCAGACCGGCACCGTTGACCAGGCAGCCGATGTTGCCGTCGAGGCTGATGTAGGCCAGGTCGAACTTGCTGGCTTCGACTTCGGCCGGGTCTTCTTCGTCGAGGTCGCGCAGGGCGACCAGTTCAGGGTGACGGAACAGCGCGTTCGGGTCGAAGTTGAACTTGGCGTCGAGCGCCTTGATGTTGCCGTTGCCTTCGAGGATCAACGGGTTGATCTCGACGAGCGATGCGTCGGTCTCCATGTAGATCTTGTAGAGCTTCTGCATCACGTCGACCGCTTGCGCCTGCGATGCTTCCGGCACGCCGATGCTGGCAGCCAGCTTGGTGCCTTGCTCGACGGTCAGGCCGAGGGCCGGATCGACGAAGTCGGTGTGGATTTTTTCAGGCGTGTCGTGTGCGACGCCTTCGATGTCCATGCCGCCTTCGCTCGACACGATGAAAGCGACCCGCTGCGTGGAGCGGTCGGTCACGGCCGAGACGTAATACTCTTTCTTGATGTCGGCGCCGTCTTCGATGAGGAGGCGGCGGACCTTCTGGCCTTCAGGGCCGGTCTGATGCGTGATGAGCTGCATGCCGAGGATTTCGCTGGCGAGCTTTTTCACTTCATCGATCGAGCGAGCCAGCTTGACGCCGCCACCCTTGCCGCGGCCGCCGGCGTGAATCTGTGCCTTGACGACCCAAACCGGGCCGCCCAATTTTTGAGCGGCTTCCACCGCTTCCTGGACCGTGTAGGCCGGAATGCCGCGGGGGACCGGCACGCCGAACTTGGCAAGAATTTCCTTGCCCTGGTACTCGTGAATCTTCATGAGGGTGTTTCTCGGAAGGAGGTTGCGAACGGGGAGATCTGGAGACTGAATCGGCTGTTGTCCGCAGGCGACGGCAACCTGACGGTTGGGGGCGGCGAACAACCGCGGACTGTATCATGGTGCGCCGCACCAACGCGCACTTTGCGCTGCGGTCAATACGTACTTTCTCCTGACAAAAGCTATGGCCAAAGTCTTTATCGACGGTGAAGCCGGTACCACCGGTTTGCAGATTCGCGAGCGGCTCCAGAAGATGCCGCAAATCGAGGTCGTGAGCATCGCGCCGGAGCTCCGAAAAGACGTGAACGCCAAGCGTGACCTGATGGGCGGCGTCGATCTGGTGGTGCTGTGCCTGCACGACGACGCGGCCATCGAATCTGTCGCGCTGATCGACCAGTTGCCGGGCAAGAAGCCGAAGATCATCGATGCCTCGACCGCGCACCGGACGAATCCGGCGTGGGCATTCGGCTTCCCGGAATTGGTGGCGGGGCATTGGCAGGTCGTGGTCAAGGCAGACCGCGTGGCCAACCCGGGCTGCTATGCGACCGGCGCCATTTCGATCGTGCGTCCGCTGGTCGATGCGGGCATCTTGCCGGCTGACTTCGCAATCGCGCTGCCATCGGTGAGCGGCTACTCGGGTGGTGGCCGGACCATGATCGAAGCGTATGAAACAGGCGACGCGCCGCCCTACGAGATCTACGCGCTGGGCCTGAAGCACAAGCACATCCCGGAAATCATGAAGTACACGGGGCTCACGCGTCGGCCGGTGTTCATTCCGTCGGTAGGCAACTTCAAGCAGGGCATGCTGGTGCAGCTGCCGTTGCATCTGGACGACCTGCCGGGCAAACCGAAAGCGGGTGATCTACACGACGCGCTCGCCACGCACTACGCGGCGAGCAACACGCCCGAGAAGTTCGTGAAGGTGCTGCAGCCGACCGCCGACGGCAAGCTGGAGCCGACCGCGCTGAACGACACCAACGCGCTCGAGATTCGGGTGTTTCCGAACGAGGACCATCGGCATGCGGTGGTCATTGCGCGGCTCGACAACCTTGGCAAGGGTGCCAGCGGTGCGGCGGTGCAAAACCTGAAGTTGATGTTGGGGCTTTGAGCCGGGCGCTCGGCTGTGCCGAGCAATTAGCGGGTGAGCCAGAGCCCGACGCCGAACAGCATCGCGTGCGCGCCGAGCGCAATCCACAGCAGTGTGTGCGATGGCATGGCCATGTCGCGCAACGCATCGCCGACCTGCTGATGCAGCATCGCGCGCAAAGCCGGATCTTCTTTGCCGGCTTCTGCGGGTGCGCTCGTTTCCCGCTGCGCCCGCCACTGCCGCAGCAAGTCAGACAGCGGTAGGCGCTTGACCACGAAGGCGATGATGCGGCGCACCGCGCGACTGGTGCCGAGCGCCGGTGCGAGCTGGTCAGCCAACGCGTTGGCTGACAGCGCCTCGCCCGCGCGCTCAAGTGCACCATGGGCGCGAGGCATGGCCTCGATGCGGCCAGCGATGGCTGCCGACAGCCGCTCGCTCAAGCTGTCGCCATGCGCCGCGACGACATGCCTGAGCGCCCTGCGGCGCCCCTGCGCCACGCCGAGCATCACGTACAGCGGCACAAAAGCGACGAGCAGCACCGCCACCAGCAAGGCCGGAGAGGTGAGCAACGCGAGCAGGGCACCGGCGCCGCCAGCCCGAGCCCCCGCCATGCCGGGCCCGTTGAGCCGGCCGACATACACAAAGAACAAACCGCCGCCCAGCAGCAATGCCAGCGCCACGCCGATGGCAACGGACCCCGCAAATGCCGCACCTGCTTTAAAGCCCGTTCGGGCGATGGATTGGGAGAAGGGTGTTTTTGTTTTCGACATGAGCTGCATTCCGATGTGTGACGACGCGGATCATGCCCGGAGGAACTCACTCATCGACGGTCCCCTTCAGGACCTTGGCCACGACGCCGCCGGCAAAGCCCCGCGCCATCAAAAATCGCATCTGCTTGCCGCGCTCTTTGGCGTCGAGCGGTACGGCATCGAAGCGGCGCCCCCAAACGTCGCGGGCGCGGGCCAGCTCGGTGTCTTGCAGCCCAGCGACGGCCTGCGTGATTGCTTCTGAAGCGATGCCCTTTTTCTGCAGCTCCTGGCGCAAGCGCATCGCGCCCATGCGCGGCGCCCGCTGGTTCAAGACCGACTGAACCACGCGCGGCTCGCTGATGAAGTCTTTGGCCTGAAGCTCGTCGAGCGCCGTCGCCAGCAGGCCGGGCTCTTCTTCGTACTTCTTCAGCTTGCGTTCAAGTTCCGGCCGCGAGTGTTCGCGCTGACTCAGCAAACGCAGGGCGCGACCCTTGAGAGATGGGGCAGCAAAGGCCATGCGGAGCCTGCGTCGCGTCGCTCTGCTTCTTACTTGTCGGCTTGCTCGGCTTTTTCGGCCTTTTCAGCCTTGGGCGCCTTCACCGGCTTGGCCTCTACCAGCTCGGCCAGGACAGGGATGCCCAGCGATTCGCGCACCTTGTTCTCGATCTCGCGCGACAGCGTCGGGTTCTCACGCAGGAACTCGCGTGCGTTGTCTCGGCCCTGACCGATTTTTTCGCCGTTGTAGGCGTACCAGGCGCCCGACTTGTCGACGATCTTGGCGGTCACGCCCATGTCGATGATTTCGCCTTCGCGGCTGATGCCCTCGCCGAACAGGATGTCGAACTCCGCCGTCTTGAAAGGCGGGCTGACCTTGTTCTTGACGACCTTGACCTTGGTCTCGTTGCCGATCGCTTCTTCGCCCTTCTTGATGGTGCCGATGCGACGAATGTCGAGCCGGACCGACGCGTAGAACTTGAGCGCGTTGCCGCCGGTGGTGGTTTCGGGCGAGCCGAACATCACGCCGATCTTCATGCGGATCTGGTTGATGAAGATGACCATGCAGTTGGTCTTCTTGATGCTGGCGGTCAGCTTGCGCAGCGCCTGGCTCATCAGGCGGGCCTGGAGACCGGGCAACGAGTCGCCCATGTCGCCTTCGATTTCGGCACGCGGGGTGAGCGCGGCGACCGAGTCGATCACGATCAAATCGACGGCACCTGAACGCACCAGTGAATCGACGATTTCGAGTGCTTGCTCGCCGGTGTCCGGCTGGCTGATCAGCAGGTCGGACAGGTTCACGCCCAGCTTTTGCGCGTACTGCACGTCGAGCGCGTGTTCGGCGTCGACGAAGGCGCAGGTGCCTGACTGCTTTTGCATTTCAGCGATGACCTGCAGCGTGAGCGTGGTCTTGCCCGAGGATTCAGGGCCGTAGATTTCGATGACCCGGCCGCGCGGCAGGCCGCCGACGCCCAACGCGATGTCAAGGCCGAGCGAGCCGGTCGACACAACCTGCACGTCTTCCAGCGCCTCGCCTTCACCGAGCCGCATGATCGTTCCCTTGCCGAACTGCTTCTCGATTTGAGCGAGTGCAGCCTGCAGTGCCTTGGCCTTTTCGCTGCCTGCGACTGAAATGCTGGTGCCTTTGACGAGTGCGTCCATTTGAGAATCTCCTTGAATATCAACGGGTTGGAATGACTTCGATCCATCTGCTTTTAACTACAGGCTGGATGCTTGAACAGTAGTGTAGAGGCTCATTGGTTTAAGTAAACCCGTTTTTTAGTCAGTTTGATTTACCATTAAAGCCATGACTCTCGACCCCGAAAACGCATGGCGCCAAACCCATTTGGGCCGACTGCTCGGCCATGCGATGCGCCGCTTCGACGAACGCGTGCTGGCACTCATGGCGCACGACGTCGACGTGCCGCTGGCGCTCTCGAATCTGGCTGCGCGCTCGCAGATCAGCGCGGCGCACATCCACATCACGCGTCACTTGGCACGCGATGGCGCGCGGCTCACGGCGCTGGCCGCGAGCGCCGGCATGACGAAGCAGGCCATGGGCACGCTGGTCGATCAATGCGAAGCCTGGGGCCTGGTCACCCGCGGCCCCGATCCGCTCGACGCGCGTGCACGCCGCGTGCAGTTCACCGCCGACGGGCTAGCCTGGCTCGAAGCTTTTCGCAAAGCCGTCGCGCAAGCGGAGGACGAGTTTCGTGCCAGCGTCGGAAACGACATCGCCACCGTGGTAACCATCGGCCTCGAAGCCTACGCCGCAGCCTAGAATTTGCGCAACAAGCCGGAGGTGGCGATGCGGATTCTGATTGCAGAAGATGACCAGGTGCTGGCCGATGCCTTGCTGCGCAGCCTGCGCACCTCGGGTGCGGCAGTCGACCACGTTGCCACCGGCTCGCAAGCCGATGCGGCGTTGATGACCAACAGCGAATTCGACCTGTTGATCCTCGACCTAGGTCTGCCCAACATGCACGGACTTGAAATCCTCAAGCGCCTGCGCGCCCGTGGCTCACAGCTCCCGGTGCTGGTGCTCACCGCGGCCGACAGCGTCGAAGAGCGCGTCAAGGGCCTCGACTACGGGGCCGACGATTACATGGCCAAGCCGTTCTCGTTGCAGGAGCTCGAAGCCCGCGTGCGCGCCCTCACGCGGCGCGGAATGGGCGCCACCAGCAACGCCATCAAGCACGGCCCGCTGGTGTACGACCAGGCAGGTCGCGTGGCGACCATCGACGGCAAGATGGTCGAACTCTCGGCGCGCGAGCTTGGCCTGCTCGAAGTGCTGCTGCAGCGGGCGGGGCGGCTGGTGAGCAAAGACCAACTGGTCGAACGGCTGTGCGAATGGGGCGAAGAAGTGAGCCTCAACGCCATCGAGGTTTACATCCATCGCCTGCGCAAGAAGATCGAGAAAGGTCCGGTGCGCATCGCGACCGTTCGCGGCCTCGGTTATTGCCTGGAGAAGATTCCGGCGTGAAGCTCTTCCAGCGCGGCCAGCGCTCCCTGTTCGGGGAAATCCTCGACTGGATGCTGACCCCGCTGCTGCTGCTGGTGCCGGTCAGCATCGGCCTCACATGGCTGGTGGCGCAGGGCATCGCCAACGCGCCCTTCGATCGCGCGTTGGAATACAACGTGCAGACGCTGGCCAAGCTGGTCACGGTGCAGGGCGACCACGTGCTGTTCAACCTGCCGCAGCCGGCACGCGAGATCCTGCGAGCCGACGACACCGACCACGTCTACTACCAGGTGCTGACGTCGAGCGGCGAATCGCTCGGTGGCGACCACGACATACCACCCCCACCCGAAGACGAATCCGCCACCATCGGCTCGGTGCACATGCGAGATGCCGAGATGCGGGGCGCGACGGTGCGCGTGGCCTACACCTGGGTCCAGCCGCCGCTCGAAACGGCACCGCTGGTGCTCGTGCAGGTGGCAGAGACCCGCGAAAAACAGCAGGTGCTGGCGACTGAAATCATCAAGGGCGTGCTGCTGCCGCAGTTCGCCATCCTGCCGCTCGCCATCCTCTTGATCTGGCTCGCACTCGTGCGCGCCATCAAGCCGCTTTCGGAACTGGAAGAGCGAATCCGCGAGCGCAAGCCCGATGACCTGAGCCCGCTAGACGATCGGCTGGTGCCTTACGAAGTCGCGCCTTTGGTCGCTTCGGTGAACGGACTGCTGACGAAGCTCAAGGAATCGATCGCTACGCAAAAGCGCTTTCTGGCCGACGCCGCGCACCAGCTCAAGACGCCGCTCGCCGGGCTGCGCATGCAGGCCGATCTGGCGCAACGCGAAGGCGCCAATGCCGACGAACTGAAACAGTCGCTCAAGCAGATCGGCCGATCGAGCATTCGCGCGACGCACACGGTGAACCAGCTGCTCGCGTTGGCCCGCGCCGAAGGCGGCGCCGGTGCGCTGGCGTGGCAACCGTGCGACCTGGCGCGACTCACCGTCGAGGTCGTGCGCGAGGCAGTCCCGCGCGCGATCGAAAAGCGCATCGACCTCGGGTACGACGGCGTCGAGCCGGGTGCGCCAGGTGTCATGCTCGAAGGCAATGCGACGCTGTTGAAAGAGCTGGTGCGCAACCTGGTCGACAACGCGATCGCGTACACGCCGTCGTCGCCCGACAGGCCCGGCGTGATCACCGCGCGGGTGCTGGCCGATCCGTTCGGGCACATCGTGCTGCTGCAGGTGGAGGACTCGGGACCGGGTATTGCCGAGTCGGCGCGCGAGCTGGTGTTCGAGCCCTTTTATCGCGTGCTGGGCAACGAGGCCGACGGCTCGGGGCTGGGCTTGCCGATCGTGCGGGAAATCGCGCGGCAGCATCTGGCCACTGTCACGCTGGAGGACGCGCATCCGGGCGTGCAGTCGCCGGGTGCACTCTTCAGCGTTCGCTTCGACACCGCCAAGCCCTGACGGGCTCAGCGCGCGACGTTGCTGTCAGTCGTCGACGCAGGGGTCGATGGCGCCGCCGTATCACCCTTGCGAATCTGCAGCATTTCGGGCCGCACTTGCTGGCTGAGCCGCTGCGGTTCGCGTTCGGTTCCGGCAGACGGCCCACCGTCGCCAGACCATATGAAATAGCCGAGGTTGATGGCGACCAACGCGAAGAAGACCCAGCGCAACATGGACTTCAGACCGCCGGCCCACGCGGGCGCACGCTGACTTCGGAACTGGAGATGGATTGCATGCCGTTCTCAGTATGCACGCGCAGTTCGCCACCCCAGCCGACGCCTTCGCAGCGGCCGACGGTGCCATCGCTGAGTTGCACTTCGCGCCCCTGCAACGCATCGCGCGCCGCGAAGCGTTTGGCGAAGAGCGCAAAACCCTGCGCCTCAAAAGCCAGCACGTCGCGCAACAACGGCGCGACCAGCATTTGCAATATGGTCGGTGGTGTGGCGTCGGGCAGCCATTGCTGCACCCAGGCCGGCGCTGTGCTGAGGCCGGTCGCGTCTCTGGGGCCGACGTTCAGGCCGATGCCGATCACCAGCCAGCGCGAGGCTGCATCACCGATCGTGGCCTGCGGCAACGCGGTCTCGATCAGGATGCCACCGAGCTTGCGGTCATCGATCCAGAGGTCGTTGGGCCACTTGAGGGCGAGCCGTGCAGCGCGCTGCGGATCGAGGCTTTCCGCCACGCTGACCCCGATCGCCAACGACAGGCCCGACCAGTCGCGCGGTGCCAGCGGCAAGCCGATCGAGAAGGTCAGCGACGCGGGTTCTTCAGCCATCTGCGCGCTTTGCCAAGGGCGTCCGAGGCGGCCGCGGCCGGCGGTCTGGCGTTCGGCGACAAGCAACACGGGCGCCAGTTGTCCGGCGCGGCCACGGCGCATCAACTCGGTGTTGCTCGAATCGATCTGTTCGACCACCTCGATGGCCATGTCGGGCCGCAACGGCGCCGTGGCGGCCGCCAGCTGATCCGGGTTCCACGCGTGGCTCAGCGCCATGTCATCAGTCCTTGGTGGACTTGTCCTTTTTGCCGGAGCCCTTCGCCTTCCTGACCTTTTTTTCTGCCTTGACCTTGTCAGCTTTGGCCTTCTTCTTCGCCTTCTTTTTCTTCTTCTTTTTCTCGTCTTCCTTTGGCGCGAGCAAGGTGCCACGGCACGCCTCGGCACCACACCAGCACGGGAATTCCGCCAGCAACTCGGCCGTGTACGGCTCGTCGATCATCAGCCCGTAGTCGTAGTTGAGCTCTTCGCCCGCCGCGATGTTTTGCAACGCCTTGATGAAAACTCGGCCATCGGTTTCATCGGCCTCGCAGTTCGGCGCACACGAGTGGTTGATCCACTTGGATGCGTTGCCGTTGATCTTGCCGTCGATCACATGGCCGTCATCGATATGAAAGTAGAACGTGTGCTGCGGCTGGCTGGGGTCGTGAGGGTGGCGCCGGAGCGCTTCTTTCCAGCTGATGACTTCGCCCTTGTATTCGATCAGCGTCTCGCCCTCCGCGATGTCCTGCACGGCGAACACGCCGTTGCCATGAATGCCCGAGCGGCGCGTTTGTATGCGGCGGCCAGAGGTTGAAACGGGGGATTTGGTGGGCATCGCCGAAGTCTGATAGTTTGAATAGGCACACATGCGCATGCGTGCGTACGCACGCGAGGCGCCGAGTATAGAGAGCACTCATATGACAAAGACACTGGTTATTGCAGAAAAGCCTTCGGTGGCTCAGGACATCGTCCGCGCGCTCACGCCCGTGGCCGGCAAGTTCGACAAGCACGACGAACACTTCGAGAACGACACCTACGTGGTGACCAGCGCGGTCGGCCATCTGGTCGAGATCCAGGCGCCGGAGGAGTTCGACGTGAAGCGCGGCAAGTGGAGCTTTGCCAACCTGCCGGTGATTCCGCCGCACTTCGACCTGAAGCCGGTCGACAAGACCAAGACGCGCCTGAACGCGGTCGTGAAGCAGGCCAAGCGCAAAGACGTGACGCAGCTCATCAACGCCTGCGACGCGGGCCGCGAGGGCGAACTGATCTTCCGGTTGATCGAGCAGTACGCCGGCGGCAAGACGCCTTTGAACAAGCCGGTGCGCCGGCTGTGGCTGCAGTCCATGACGCCGCAAGCCATTCGCGATGGCTTCGACCACCTGCGCACCGAAAAGCAGATGCAGGGCCTGGCCGACGCCGCACGTTCGCGCTCCGAGGCCGACTGGCTCGTCGGCATCAACGGCACGCGGGCGATGACAGCGTTCAACTCGCGCGACGGCGGGTTCTTTCTGACAACCGTGGGCCGCGTGCAGACGCCCACGCTGTCGGTGGTGGTCGAGCGCGAAGAACAGATCCGCAAGTTCGTCTCGCGCGACTACTGGGAAGTGCACGCGAGCTTTGCGGCCGAGGCCGGCGACTACCCCGGCAAGTACTTCGATCCGGCGTGGAAGAAGGCGAACGCGCCGCTCCTG
The DNA here is from genome assembly GCF_035018885.1 of Variovorax sp. LG9.2. Taxonomy (NCBI): domain Bacteria; kingdom Pseudomonadati; phylum Pseudomonadota; class Betaproteobacteria; order Burkholderiales; family Comamonadaceae; genus Variovorax; species Variovorax sp. LG9.2. Next base: position 26,808 of record NZ_JASJXB010000023.1, read on the forward strand.
CCCAGCGGCGAGCCGGATGCAGAGCAGCGCGCCGATCGTGTGTGGAACGAGCGCGACGCGCTGGCCATCGCAGAGGCCGCGCGCGGCAAGCCCGCCACGGTCACCGAGGAAAGCAAGCCGAGCACGACCGCCAGCGGCATGTTGTTCGACCTGACCTCGTTGCAGCGGGAAGCCAACAGCCGCTTCGGCTTCAGCGCGAAGACCACGTTGTCGCTGGCGCAGTCGCTGTACGAGCGCCACAAGGCACTCACCTATCCGCGGACCGACTCGCGCGCCTTGCCCGAGGACTATCTGCCCGTCGTGAAGGACACGATGGCGATGCTGGCCAACAGCGGCATGAAGCACCTCGCGCCATTCGCCAAGCAGGCGATCGACGGCAACTATGTCAAGCCGAGCAAGCGCATCTTCGACAACGCCAAGGTGTCGGATCACTTCGCGATCATCCCGACGCTGCAGGCACCGAGCGGCCTGTCGGACGCCGAACAAAAGCTGTACGACTTCGTGGTGCGGCGCTTTCTGTCGGTGTTCTTCCCGAGCGCTGAGTACCAGATCACGACGCGCATCAGCACCGTGAACGAGGCCGGCAAAAACCATGCATTCCGTTCCGACGGCAAGGTGCTGGTGAAGCCCGGCTGGCTCGCCATCTACGGCAAGGAAGCCGCTCAAGACACAGACGAAAAAGACGGCAAGAACCTGGTGATCGTGAAGCCAGGCGAAGTCGTGCGAACCGAATCGTGCGACGCCAAGGCGCTCAAGACGCGGCCACCCGCGCGCTACTCGGAAGCCACCTTGCTGGGCGCCATGGAAGGCGCCGGCAAGACCATCGACGACGAGGAACTGCGCGAGGCGATGCAGGAGAAAGGGCTCGGCACGCCGGCCACGCGGGCTGCCACCATCGAAGGGCTGATCGCCGAGAAGTACATGCTGCGCGAAGGCCGTGAGCTGATCCCGACCGCCAAGGCGTTCCAGCTGATGACGTTGCTGCGCGGCCTCGGTGTCGAGGAGCTTTCGAAGGCGGCGCTGACCGGCGAGTGGGAATACAAGCTGGCCCAGATGGAAAAGGGCGCGCTGACGCGTGCCGCGTTCATGCTCGAGATCGCCGAGATGACGCAGCACATCGTCAAGAAGGCCAAGGAGTACGACCGCGACACCGTCCCAGGCGACTACGCGACACTCGCGACGCCCTGCCCTAACTGTGGCGGCGTGGTCAAGGAGAACTACCGGCGCTACACCTGCACGGGGCTCCCCGGCAAAGAGCCTTGCGGCTTCTCTTTCGGCAAATCGCCGGCAGGGCGCACCTTCGAAGTGGTCGAGGCCGAAGCACTGCTCTGCGACAAGCATATTGGCCCGCTGGAAGGCTTCCGGTCGAAAGCCGGCTGGCCGTTCACCGCGGAGATCGTCCTCAAGTTCGACGAAGAAGAAACGAAGAACTGGAAGCTGGAATTCGACTTCGGCGACGACAAGAATGCGGAGACCGGCGAGATCGTCGACTTCAGCGGCCAGGAGTCGCTCGGGCCGTGCCCGATCTGTGCATCGCGAGTGTTCGAGTACGGCACCAACTACGTCTGCGAAAAGTCGGTACCGACCGTCGAACAGCCGACACCGAGCTGCACTTTCAAGAGCGGCAAGATCATCCTGCAGCAACCGGTGGAACGCGCGCAGATCGAGAAGCTGCTCGCCACCGGCAAGACCGACTTGCTCGACAAGTTTGTCAGCATGCGCACGCGCCGCGCCTTCAAGGCTTTCCTGTCGTGGAACAAGGAAGAGGGCAAAGTGAGCTTCGAGTTCGAGCCCCGCACGTCGAAGTTCCCGCCGCGCAAGACTTTTGCCAAGGCGGCGCCGGCCGCGAAGAAAGCCACAGGCGCTGCGGCCAAGGCAGCAAAGGCACCAGCGAAGAAGGCTGCAGGCACGACCGCTGCCGCCAAGAAGGCGGCGCCCAAGGCACCACGCAAGCCGGGCGCCGGCCTGAAGCCGAGCGATGCGCTGGCTGCCGTTATCGGCGCCGAGCCGGTCGCGCGCACCGAAGTCATCAAGAAGCTGTGGGATTACATCAAGGCCAACGGCCTGCAGGATGCAACCAACAAGCGCGCCATCAATGCCGACGCCAAGCTCAAGCCAGTATTCGGCAAAGACCAGGTGACGATGTTCGAACTGGCGGGTATCGTAGGCAAGCACCTGAGCGCCTTGGCGCCGTAATGAAACGAACCTTCAGTAACCGTCTCATGAAATACATCTTTTCCGCATTCGTCTCCATCGTCGCCCTGTGCGCTGCCGCGGGCTGCGCGTCAGGCAACACATCGCAGGGAAGCAGCGCCGCGACAAGTGCCAGCGGCGGCAGCGGCATCCAGGTGTTCGGCGTGATCGACGCCAGCGTCTCCCACACCGCGACCAAGTCGATCCCAAGCCGCTAAGAACCGCATAGGCTCGACGGTTAGCGCCTGAGCAGCGCCTGCCGCAACAGCCGCGCGGCGCGGTTCCTTATCTTGCCGGGGGCTGCACGCAAGGTCGATTTGGCCGTTACCTTGGTGGTGGCGCAAGCCCACAGAAAGTCGTGGAGGATGGCGCTGTCGTCCAGCGTTTCCTTGCTGCCGAACTTGTGGAACTCCGGGTGCCATTGCGTCGCCGCGATGTAGCTGCGACCGCGGTCAGACCTTCGGCGGATCGCTTCGGGCACGCGGTCGGGCAGGCTCCATGCCTCGATGTCGAAGCCCGGCGCCAGCGCCTTCACACCCTGATGGTGGATGCTGTTGACGCGCGCCGTGTCGACGCCCGGATAGAGCTTGGCGAGCCGTGTGCCGGGCACGATCTCGAGCGCGTGAAAGTTCTGGTCGTAGGCCACCGGGTCGCGATGGCGAAGCGTCTCGGGATGGCCATGCTGCTCTTCGATGTCCTGGTACAGCGTGCCGCCGAACGCCACGTTGATGAGCTGCAGCCCCCGGCACACACCGAAGATCGGCTTGCCGGCCTGCTCGAAAGCCTCGACCAGCGCGAGGTCGTACAGGTCACGTACGCGGTCACCGAGCCAGGCGTCTTTCAGCGGCACCTCGCCATAGCTGCCGGGCCACATGTCGGCGCCGCCATGCATGACGACGCCATCGAGCCACTCGGCGTAGTGCGATAGCTTGGTGTCGCCGCGCGCAGTTTCGCCCGTTGGGCAAGGCACCATCACGACCATCGCGCCGGCCGACATGAGCCAGTGCGCGATCGACTGCTCGACATATTGCAGGGTCTTGTTGCTGAACATGGCGCGCGCCGGATCGGCGTGCGAAAAGCAGGCTGACAGACCGATCTTGAGTCGGGCGGAAACAGGTTGGGCCATCGGAAATATTCTGCTGATGCGGCCTCTCGCCCGGGGTCGGACGACACGCCAAGTATCCTTTCAACGCGCGATCGTTCATCAGCGCGGACAACGTTTCGAATCACGGAGGCAAAGCATGGATATCGGCATCGACATCGGCACGTCGGAGGTCAAGGTCGTCCTGGTCGACGACGCGCAGCGCGTGATCGGTCAGGCTAGCGCGGCCGTGGCTATTTCTCGACCGCATCCGCTGTGGTCGGAGCAGGCGCCCGAAGACTGGTGGAACGCCACGCAAGCGGCGCTGGGCAAGCTCAGGGAGCACCACCCGAAGGAGTACGCGGCCACGCGCGGAATCGGGTTGTCGGGTCACATGCATGGCGCCACGCTGCTCGACGCGCAAGACCGCGTGCTGCGTCCGGCCATCTTGTGGAACGACGGCCGCAGCCACGCGCAATGCGCCGAACTCGAACGCCGCGCGCCCGAGAGCCGTCGCATCACCGGCAACATCGCGATGCCGGGCTTCACCGCACCGAAGCTCATTTGGGTCGAACAGAACGAGCCGGAGATATTTGCGCAGGTAGCCCGGGTGCTGCTGCCGAAAGACTTCGTTCGACTGAAGCTCACTGGCCAAGCGGTGTCCGACATGTCGGATTCGGCAGGCACGCTGTGGCTCGACGTGGCGGCACGCGACTGGTCCGACACCATGCTGTCCGCCACGCACCTCGATCGATCGCAGATGCCGCGCCTCGTCGAAGGCAGCGAGGCCAGTGGTACGTTGCTGCCCACCGTCGCCTCTCAGCTCGGTCTGCAGGCCGATGTGGTGGTGGCGGGCGGCGCGGGCGACAACGCGGCAAGCGCGGCCGGCCTGGGCGTGACGGCACCTGGCACTGCGTTCCTGTCTCTGGGCACCTCGGGGGTCTACTTCGTGGCGAACGCGGCTTACTCCCCCAACCCCGAAAGTGCGGTGCACGCCTTCTGCCACGCGTTTCCGGGCACCTGGCATCAGATGAGCGTGATGCTGTCGGCGGCGAGTTGCCTCGGCTGGCTACGGCGCCTCACGCACGCGATCGACGAAGCGCAGCTTGTCAGCGAAGCCGAGGCGCTTCCGGGTGGCGCCGCCACGCCGCTGTTCTTGCCATACCTGTCTGGCGAGCGCACGCCGCACAACGATCCGTACGCGTCGGGTGTTTTCTTCGGTCTGACGCACGATCACACCCGCGGCCACCTCGCCTATGCCGTGCTGGAGGGCGTGGCCTTCTCGTTTCTCGATGGGCAACAGGCGCTGATGGCCGGCGGCGCGCAGATCGACAGCGTGACGCTGGTCGGGGGCGGCTCGCGCAGCGCCGCGTGGGCACAACTGCTCGCCGATGTGCTCGGCCGCACGCTGGATCGACGCAGCGGCGGTGAAGTGGGTGCCGCGTTGGGTGCGGCACGACTCGCACGCCTGGCGAGAACGGGGGAGGCGGTCGCCGAGATCTGTGTCGCACCGGCCTTGCAAGACAGCTTCGCGCCGAACCCGGCGCGCACCGCCGAACTGGCCGAGCGCCATGCGCAATATCAGCGGCTCTATCGGACCCTCAAGCCCGAGATGCAGCGCCTGTCGACCGCAGGGCAGCAGAAGTCTGAAGGAGACTGACCGGAGGCCCGGTCGCTCAGGAAGCGCTAGTGGAATCCGAAATACGCGGCTCATGCATCGGGCATCCGGTGCGCTCGCCACGAAATTGCGACGAGGCGGCATAAGCCACCTTGCGTGCCCGCATCACGCCCCCGAGCGGCTGGTGCGCAGCGAGTGCGTGCCACGGGTTGAACGCCATGCCATCGTCGATCTCGCGGGACAGCGCGGCGCTCCATCCCTCTTGCGCATCGAGCGTCAGTCGTGCAACGGCAATGAAAGGGCTCAAGTCCTGCGGCCATTCGATTGACGCATCTTCGATCGGCATCTTCTCGAGATCGGTACACAGCTGCACGCGCAACTCCCATTCGGCCGGTTCGCCCGTATGAGCCCGCAAGAAATCGGCGACCGCTTCACGTGTGCCATCCGGCTTGCCGTCAAGGTCCATCCGTGCGTTTTCGAGCGCGCGCAGGTCCGGCGACACGGGCGCCAATTGCAGCTTGGCGATGTAGGCACCATAGCGGATCGGCACCTGCGTAAAGAACGTCGCGCCGAGCGGGTGCGTTTCGGCATGGCCGCCCATCGAAATGAGCGTGCTGCTCTGGCCGCCGACCGCTTCGATCGCTTTCTCGACACCCTGCAATACGCTCGACAAAACTCGCTTGGCCGTCGGCGCCTTGTCGGCGGTGCCAGCAAGCAGCTTGAGGTTTTTAAGGAAGCCTTTGGCGTCCGGCGCGGCAAACACCGGGCCGTCGACGAACAGAAAGTCCTGGGTGCTGTCACCTTCAGACCCCGCGACGCGCTCGCCCTCGACGCCGATCACCTTGATCGCCATGCCGCGCGGCAGGGACACGCGGTCGTCGAGCACTTCAGCGGGGGGCGTCGAAATTCTGAGCACCACCGGGTAGCTGCGCGGCGCTGAAAAGATGCCCTGAGCCAACTCGGGAGGCAGGCCTTCGACAACACGCAGTTCACCGCGGAGCAGCCCGTGGCTCTTGGCGTGCACGGCGCGCATCGCATGGCCCGTGCTGTCTGCCATGGTTTTCGACATGCCCAGCAAGGTGTCGACCAGGTCGGCCTGCGTTTGCGGCTCGTCTGACTTCGGCACCTCGACGGCCGGTGAAAAAAGAACCGGCTTGATAGACAAGGTGGAGAAATCGTTCATCGATGGCTTTTCGTTGGGTGTCGCTAAGCAGCTATACGCGGCCTATTCGACCGACGCGGTATGCGATGCGATGTAGGAGCGCCACACCAATGCGTGCCATCCGTCATGGAACCCGCCCCAAACCCCAAGTTCCGTAGCAAGTCAAGCAGCAATGTTGGCCATTCGCCTATAATGGTGAGTTCGTTTCGATACCACGACGAAGCACTTTCGTCATCTTGCTGGCTGGCCCCGCGCGTTCCCGGAGTTCATGGAATTGATCTCCGGACTCGCCAAGGCCCTCATCTCAAGCCGGCTCTACAGTGTGTTGGAGCGCCAGACCCGGCGCCCATGATTGCCACCACTGCCTTCGTTCTTGTTGAAGCGAATTGCGCGTCCGCCGCGTCATTTCCGGCCGGCCTACGCCTCGTTTTTCAATTTTTTCGGCGCACGCGATGTTGCGTGTCGTCAAGGCTTCATGGACATCGTTCAACATAATATTGCAGTGGGCAAGTACCTCGTTTCACCGCTGATTCACTCTCAAGACGACGGGCGTTTCGCCGCGTCGGTTTCTATTCGTTCGGGCCGCGGAAGCGGTATGCATGACCGCGTCATGCGCTTCACGCCACGATTTGCCAGCCATGCCGCCGCCGTGCGCTATGCCGTCGACCAGGGCCTCGGCTGGGTCAGCGAGCGCCATCCGGCACGGCCAATTCATCAGCCTGCGCCGGGTCACTTCGCAAGCTGAGCCCGACCATCGCCCGACAACCGTTTTCCATCTCCAACAGACACCGTTTTTTGAGGTAAATCAATGGCCAAAGAAGAACTCATCGAAATGAACGGCGCAGTGACCGAAGTGCTGCCCGACTCGCGCTATCGCGTAACGCTGGACAACGGTCATCAATTGATCGCCTACAGCGGCGGCAAGATGCGCAAGCACCACATCCGCATTCTGGCGGGCGACAAGGTGTCGCTCGAGCTGTCGCCGTACGATCTCACCAAGGGCCGGATCACGTTCCGCCACCTGGAACGTCGCGGTCCACCGCCCGTCAACAACGGCGCGCAGCGCCGCTAACTCCCGTGACCCAAGTGACGAATCCGTCCACCGGGTTCGCCACCCTGCCGCTCACGCCGCAGATGCTGGCGAATCTCGACCAGCTCGGCTACAAGGAAATGACGCCGATCCAGGCTGCCAGCCTGCCTCCGGCGCTCCTCGGCAAAGACCTGATCGCTCAGGCCAAGACCGGCAGCGGCAAGACAGCCGCCTTTGCCCTCGCACTCCTCGCCAATCTCAATCCGCGACGCTTCGCCATCCAGGCGATGGTGCTGTGCCCGACGCGCGAACTCGCAGACCAGGTCACGACCGAAATCCGCCGGTTGGCGCGCGCCGAAGAGAACATCAAGGTGGTCACACTCTGCGGCGGTGTTGCATTGCGCGGGCAGATCGCCAGTCTGGAGCACGGCGCGCACATCGTGGTCGGCACGCCGGGCCGGATCATGGACCATCTGGACCGTGGCAACCTGAGTCTCGACGCGCTGAACACGCTGGTGCTCGATGAGGCCGATCGCATGCTCGACATGGGCTTTTTCGAAGACATCGCCAAGGTCGTGCGGCAGTGCCCGAAAGAGCGCCAGACGCTGCTCTTTTCAGCGACCTACCCTGAAGGCATCGCCAAGCTCAGCGCCCAGTTCATGAAGGCGCCGCTGCAGATCACGGTGCAGGCACAGCATGAAGGCACGCAAATCCGCCAGCGCTGGTACGAAGTCAAGGACAGCGACCGGCTGCATGCGGTGAGCTTGCTGCTCGACCATTTCCGGCCGCAAAGCACGCTCGCTTTCTGCAACACCAAGCAGCAATGCCGCGATCTGGTTCAGGTGCTGCAAGCGCAAGGCTTCAGCGCGCTGGCCCTGTTCGGCGAGTTGGAGCAACGCGAGCGCGACCAGGTACTGGTGCAGTTTTCGAACCGCAGCGCCTCGATACTGGTCGCGACCGATGTGGCCGCGCGCGGCCTCGACATCGCGCAGCTCGAAGCGGTGATCAACGTCGACGTGACGCCCGATTCAGAGATCCATATCCATCGCGTCGGCCGCACTGGCCGCGCCGGCGCCGAGGGCTTGGCGCTCAATCTCGCCAGCATGAACGAGATGGGCAGCGTCGGAAAGATCGAGCAACTGCAGGGACGCGAGTCCGAATGGCATCCACTGTCGGAACTCACGCCCGGCGTCGGTGCAGCGCTGCGGCCGCCCATGGCCACGCTGCAGATCGTCGGCGGCCGCAAGGAGAAGATCCGCGCCGGCGACGTGCTCGGTGCGCTGACGGGAGACTGCGGCTATGCCAAGGAGCAGATCGGCAAGATCAACGTCAACGAATTCTCGACTTACGTCGCGGTCGAGCGCGGCATCGCTCACGAGGCGGCGCAGAAGCTGTCGGGTGGCCGCGTCAAGGGCAAGAGCGTCAGAGTGCGGCTGCTGGAAGGCTGAGCCCACCCGGTCACAGGGTGCATTCCCCCAGTGTGGCCTAATCACGCCTCGAACACTTTTTACCTGAGCTTTTCATGCCCAAGATCATTCGCACCGAAGCCGACCGCGTCGCCACTCCCAAGCCGACCCCGGTGGCCGGCTCGACCTTGCCTAAAACCGGTGGCGGCCAAAAGGTCAGCCTCGAGCGCGGCAAGGCCACGCGCAGCAAAAAGAACCCGGGCAAGCGGGCCAAAAAGGGCGGCTAAACCGACCTTTTGCAGTCTTGCTGCAAACCCTTCGAAACGCGCCCACGGGCGCGTTTCGTCATTGGATCGTCGTCGGCCCGAAGTCGGTTCGCGATTCGTAGGACTCTCGGGCCGGGCGGCGGCTGAAGAAGCCACGCCGGCGCTGCAGGGCGAACATGCCGGCCATCATGGCCAGGCCATAGCTGGGCAGCGGCGCCGAGGCGGTGTCGACGGCCGAGCCGTCGTCGATGTCCTGCTTTTGCAGGACCCAATAGAACCGTCCGGGGGCGGGCTCATTCACGACGAGTGCAATGCCGTTGGCGTCGACCATGTTCTTTTTACATTTCGATAAGGAAGGTTGTATTTGTATTCCTGACCGGCTCGCCGCGATAGGACCTAGTTCACGGAACGCCCGAGTACGGCGCCAGAACGAGGCTATAACCCTCTGATGTCAGACGACTACCAGATCGATATTCCTGCCTCCTTCTTCGGGATTTACACGGACGCGAGGCAGCGCCTGCGCGAGCCGATCGGCGTATTGAGGCAGCGCTACGACATCTGCGAGGACCTGGCGAACCATCTCGTCGGGCATGCGCAGATCCAGCACCACACCGAAGTCCCCGACGAGGCCGACATCCTGCGACGCATTCAGGCGGGGCTGGCCACGCCTGAATCGGGTGTGTCGGCGCCAGAGGCCGGCTGGATCGTGCATCGCCTGGCCGAGCTGCTCGGCTGGCGCGCGCCGGAAGCCTACGGCGCCGGTTGACCGCCTACTACGCAGGCGCGGGCGCAGCCCGACGATAGTCATCGCCTCCCCAATCCCAGCGTCCAACGAAAGCGACCGATGAGGCTCCAAGCCATCTGCAAGATGACCGTGACTGCCACCGAAGGCGACTGCCCGGTGGTCGCCATGCTGCGGCCCCGCAGCGGTGATGCGCAATGGATGGTCAGCGAGCGCTACGACCTGCACCCGTGGGTGCCGACCACCGAGTACGTCGACAACTACGGAAACCTCTGCCAGCGCATGAAGATACCGCAGGGCGACATGCGCATCGAAGTCGAGATGGTGATGGAGGCCGAGGACCACATCGCGGTGGCGCCCGACGCGATGGTCACGCCCATCGAGGACCTTCCCTTCGACTCGCTGCAGTACCTGCTGCAAAGCCGCTATTGCCCGTCCGACAAGATGGAAGATCGTGCACGCCAGATCGTCGGTAACGCCGAGCCCGGCTATGCGCAGGTCGAGGCGATTCGCTCGTGGATTCACACCAACCTCCAGTATCGCTACGGCGTGAGCAACGGCGCAACCGATGCGCTCGACACGCTCAACGACGGCGCCGGCGTGTGCCGCGATTTCTCGCACGTCGGGATCGGCCTGACGCGCAGCCTGCGCATCCCGGCACGGCTGGTGGTCGGCTATCTTTACCGCCTCGATCCCATGGACATGCACGCCTGGTTCGAGGCGTTCGTCGGCGGCCGCTGGTACACCTTCGACGCAACGCAGGACGCACCGCGCGGCGGCCGCATCGTGGTGGCCTACGGACGCGATGCGGCCGACGTGGCATTCATCTCCAACTACGGGCCGCTCGAGATGGGTGAGATGGTGGTCACTGTCGAGCAGGTCGACCTGGGCGACGGAACGCAGCACCAGCACCAGCACCAGCAACCGCAACTGCAACTGCAACTGCAAGATCAGCAAACGTCCTGAAGGGCGGCCACGACACGGTGGCAGTGGCGGCCGTGGCATGCGTGAAGGGCTGACGACGCGAGGCTTGCGTTTCATCGTGCGCGTGGTCGGCCCGCCCGCCTACGCCAGCCATCGAGGCGGCCGTCTAAAAACTGAAGTCGTTCCAAACCGCCCTTCGGAGATTTTCATGGCCAGCAAAAGTCCAACTTCCAAATCCCTGCCTCCCGCACCCGTTACCGCGCGCGCTACCGCCGTGCAACCCAATCTGCATCAGCAATCGCACGAGACGCAAAAGTATGGAGAGATCGTCAAGCTGCCTAACGGCTTGAGCGAAAAGGTTTGCAAGGAAAGTGTTGCGCTTCTGAACCAGTGCCTGGCGGACACCATCACCTTGCGTGACATGTACAAGAAACATCACTGGCAAGTTGTCGGCCCGACCTTCAACCAGCTGCACCTGATGTACGACCAGCATTTCGAAGCACAGGTGCTGCTGGTCGACATCCTGGCCGAGCGCATCCAGCTGCTCGGCGGCATTGCGCTGGCCATGGCCGCCGACGTCGCCGAGAGCACGAAGATTGCGCGTCCACCACGCGGTCGCGAGCCGGCTGCAGTGCAGATTCGCCGTCTGGCCGAAGCGCACGAGATGATCATCATCGGCGCACGTGACGCGGCCAAGAAGGTCGACGATGCGGGCGATGACGGCAGCAACGACGTGTTCGTGTCGAACGTGCTGCGTACCAATGAGTTGCAGGTCTGGTTCCTGACAGAGCACCTGGTCGCGGCTTCGCCCGTCACCGCGTAACGGGTGAGCTTCGCCTGGGAGGCATGAAGCTTGCAGCCGATCGACGACATGACTTCAACCTCTTCACGACCTCAGGCGGTCCCCACGGTTCAACTCGAGAACGACCGCGTCAAGGTCACCGAATGGCGCTTCGCGCCCGGCGCTGAAACCGGTTGGCACCGCCACGGCATGGACTACGTGGTGGTGCCGATGACCACCGCGTCGCTGCTGCTCGAGACGCCGCAAGGAGAATTACGCAGCCCGCTGACGGCCGGCGTTTCTTACACGCGGCTCACCGGCGTCGAGCACAACGTGGTCAACCCGAACGAGCATGAGTTCGTCTTCGTCGAGATCGAATTGAAGTAGCTGCCGGGTCGGGCCGAACGTTGCTCGGCGAACTCGGCTCGGCTCAGCTCATTGCGGGTCGATCGGCATCGGCGGCACACCGCGTGCCTCGATCGCTTCGCCAGCCGCCAGGCACAGGTCTTCGCGATAGCGTCCGGCCACGAGTTGCACGCCGACCGGCGTACGCCCGACCATGCCGGTCGACACCACCAGCGACGGAAGTCCGGTCAGCGGCAGGCCGACCATGGTCATCTGGGCATCCCACACGCGGGCATATGCGTCCGGCCCCTGCAAATCCAGATCGTCGGTGAACGGCAACTCTGCACAGGCAGGCAGCAGCACGACCGGATAGCGCTCCAGGAATACTTGCCACTGCCGCGTGATGGCGGCCCGGCGCACCAGCGCGGTGGAGAACTTCTCGAGCGTCATCGATTGCGCGAGGGTCGCTTGCCCAGCGAGCGCAGCGATGGCGCCCGCATCGCCTTCGCGCTCCGCCGCAGCGACCATGCCCGCGTAGCCATCCCCCATCCACAAGGCGATCTGCACCTGCACCGCATCGCGGATCGGCGGCAGCGCATCGACCTCGTCCACGGTCCAGCCGGCGTCGCGCAAACGCTCGGCTGCATCGCGCAACGCGGCCACCACCTCGGGCTGCGTCGTCATGCCGTCGGGCGCTACGCACAACGCGACGCAACGCGGAGCGGCCGGCCCGACAAGCGGTGCGGGCACCCACCACGGATCGCGCGGGTCGGGTGCCGACATGGCGGCAAGCGCGAGCCGCAGGTCGTCGACAGTCCGTGCCAGCGGCCCCGACACCGCCGTGATCTGTCCGCTGATGACCCGCTCCGGCGTCACCGCGTTGTAGGCCGCGACGCGACCGAGCGACGGCCGCAAGCCGTGGATGCCGCACGCATACGCCGGATAGCGGATCGAGCCGGCGATGTCGGTGCCGTGGGCGATGTGACCGATGCCGGCCGCGATCGAAGATGCAGCGCCGCCGGACGACCCACCCGGCGTCAACGCTGCGTCGCGCGGGTTGACGGTACGCCCGTGCAAGCGGTTGTCGGTAAACCAGCGGTAGCTGAACGCCGGCGCGTTGGTGCGCCCGACGATGACGGCGCCGGCCTTCAGCAGGTTGTCGACGACCGGGCTGTTGCTGGCGGCGATCCACTCTTTCTGCAGGTTCACGCCGTTGCTGGTCGCGAAGCCCTGCTGGTCGATGTTGATCTTGACGGTGACCGGCACGCCCGCGAGAGGACCGGGATCTTCACCACGCGCCAGCGCGGCATCGACGGCGCGCGCATGGGCCAGCACTTCGTCGGGCCGATGGTCGACCACCGCGTTGAGCTTGGGATTGACGGCATCGAGCCGGGCCAGTGCCGACTGCGCGGCTTCGAGGGCAGAGAGCTTGCGTTGCCGCACGAGCGTGGCAACGCGCGACGCGGAGAGGCGCCAGATTTCGGATGAGTCGGTGTTGGACATGGGGTTGTCTCTTAACGTGGGTTTGTGTTTACAACGTCTTCAACACGTCGTCCAGCGTCTCGACCAACAGGTCGACGTTGGCCTCCGAGAACACCCGCGGATCGTGATCCTTGTGCGTGTCGGTGTAGACGACTTTCATCGGAGCCTCTTTCGTTGTCAGGCGATGGCGGGCGCCGGAACGTCGCCGTGCTTTCGCACGAACAGCGCGCGCACGTGCGTCCACGCGTCTTCGAGGTGAACGCGCATCGCGGCCTTGGCTGCATCGGCATCGCGACGCAGCAGCGCATCGACGATGGGGTTGTGCGTGGCCGCGATGGTGGCCGGATCGTCGTAGACCGCATCGATCAGCGCCATCACCATGCGCATCTCGGTCTGCGTGTTCAGGAAGATGCGGTGCAGGTGCGCATTGCCGGACAGCTCGCAGATGAGCGTGTGCAGCTCGAAGTCGCTGGCGATGCGCTCGTGCTGCGGCTGCGTCGGCGCGTGCCGCACCATCGCGTCGACCAACGCCTTGACGCGGGCCAGCCCGGCATCGTCGGCCTTGCGGCAGGCCAGCTCGATCGCGGTGAGTTCCAGGCTCAGCCGCACTTCGTAAAGGTTGTCGATTTCCTGCGCGCTGATGCTGCGAACCGCGAAGCCGTGGCGTGGTCGCGCGACCAGCACGCCTTGCCGTTCGAGCCGGCGCGCCGCCTCGCGCACCGGCGCGCGGCTCACCCCCATGCGGCGCGCGATCTCGGCTTCGACGATGCGGCTGCCCGGGGCAAGCTTTCCTTCGACGATGGCACGCGTCAGTTGCGCTTCGACCAGGCCGACCAGGTCGGTGGCTTCGACCGACTCGAAGAACGCGGTGTCGGGGGAGGTGGAGAGGGCCATGTCTTGTCTCTTGTTGTAGGTGCTTCGTCTCGGCTACGCCGCAGGAGCGACCGCGACGGCCCGCGTGCGCGCGATGTAGATGCCCGCCGCCATGATCAGCGCGATGCCCACGGAGGCCAGACCGTCCGGCGGGCGGTGAAACCAGAAGGTGCTGAACGCCACCGCCAGCAGCAGTTGGAAGTAGTTGAGCGGAGCGAGTGTCGAGGCTTCGACGCGCTCGAAGGCCGCGAGCAGCAGCCATTGCGCCGCGCCGCTGCAGGCACCGCCGGCCAGCAGCAACAGCACGTCGCCAAGCGGTGGCCACTGTGCCGGCAGAAAGAACGGGGCGGGGATCAGCGTCACGACGAAGCAGACCAGCGCGGTGTAGGCGTATTGCACCGGGCTCGGCACCAGGCCCGCAAGCCGCCGCGTCAGCAACTGGAAGATGGCGTAGCAAACGGCAGACACTGCCATCAGCACGGTGCCGAGCACCGGCAAGTCGCCGCCCGGCCGCACGATGAGCAGCATGCCGCCAAAGCCGACGATCACTGCGATCCACTTGGCGCGGTGCACCTGCTCGCCGAGCAGCCAGGGCGACAGCGCGACCATGAGCAGAGGCGCGGTGAAATAGATGGCGGTCGCCTCGGCCAGCGGCATCCAGATCAGCGCCGTCATGAAGCAGGTCGCGACCGTTGCGAGCATGGCGCCGCGCAACAGCAGCAAGCCTTTGCGTGGCGCGCGCCACAGTCGCAGGTCGCCGTGCCGCAGCAGCATAACCAGCGCGATGCTCGACACGGACACATAGCGCATGACGTTGACGAACGGCGCCGAATAGAACTGCAGCATGAACTTGCAGAACGCGTCGTAGGAGGCGAAGGCGACCAGCGCGCAGAGGAACAGGCCGATGCCCGCGGCCCTGCTGCCGCCTGTTACTGGGGCACGACCTCGAGAAGGCAGCACCGAAGCCGTCATCGCGCCGACTCGAAACCGCGGAGGAACATCTCGAGCGCCGGCCCGATGGCTTCGACCAGGTAGCCGCCTTCCTGCACGATCACTGTCGGCAGACGCAGCGCGCCGACTTTCTCGCCGATGAGGCGATAGCCTTCGAGGTCGAGCCTGAGCACGCTGATCGGATCGTCCTTGTAGCTGTCGAAGCCGAGCGCGAGCACCAGCGCTTCGGGCGCGAAGTCACTCACCGCTTTCACGCCTTCGCTCACCGCCTGCATGAACACGTCGTTGCCAGTGCCGTGGGGCAGCGGCAGGTTCAGGTTGAAGCCTTCGCCCGCGCCGGCACCGCGCTCGTGCGCATAGCCGGTATAGAACGGGTAGTAGCCGGCCGGGTCGGCGTGGGTCGACACGGTCAGTACGTCGTTGCGTGCATAGAAGATGTTCTGCGTACCGTCGCCGTGGTGCGCATCGACATCGAGCACTGCGACCCGGCCATGGCGCTCCCACAACCGGTGCGCTGCGGTCGCGCTGTTGTTGACATAGCAGAAGCCACCGGCGCGGTCGCGATGCGCGTGATGTCCCGAGGGCCGACACAGCGCGTAGGCCGCATCGCCGGTGGTGCGTACCGAATCTGCGGCGGCGACGGCGGTGTGCGCCGAGCGCAGGATCGAGCGCCAGGTGTCAGGGCCGATGGGGCACGACAGGTCGCTGATGTAATAACCGGTGCGCGCCACGATCGACGGCGACGGGCACGGCGGCCGCGCCACGCCGGGTACGCCGCTGTAGAACGGCGACAGATTCGGCAGCACCTCGATGCCCGGCTCCACGCCCGGCATCTTCAACGCGCGCCACAGGCCGTAGGCGCTTTCCAGGTAGTCCAGATAGTCGACGCTGTGCACGCCTTCGAGCGGCGCTCGGCCGTAGTCGGCTGGTTCTTCGACAGTGACGCCGCGCGCCTGCAAGGCATCGCGCAAGGCATGCGCACGGCTCGGCAGATCGGTCGGCTTCATGATGCGGCCGAGCCGCATGAACTGCTGCGGATCGTGCAGCAGCTGGTCTTCGGTGAAGAAGGCCTTCATGCCTGCTCGGCTTCGAAGCGTGTCATCGCGCGATCGAAGCGCTCGAACATCTCGTCAACCTGCACCGGCGTCATGATGAGCGGCGGGCAGAACGCCACCGCGTCGGCCAGCGCGCGCACGATGAGTCCTTGCTCCAGCGCCAGCTGGGCCAGGCGGGCGCCCGCCTTCTTCGCGGGATCGAATGCCGTGCGCTTTGCCGGATCGAGCACCAGTTCGATGGCGCCGATGAACCCCACGCCTCGCACTTCGCCGACGAAAGGCCGTGCTGCAAAACGCCGCAAGCCTTGCTGGAACTGCGGCACCAGCGACTGCACGTGCGCGAGGATCTTTTCGTCTTCGTAGACCTTCAGCGTTTCGAGTGCGATGGCGCACGCGACCGGATGTCCCGAGTAAGTGAACCCGTGGCCGAAGGTGCCGATCTTTCCGCTGTTGGCCGCCACCGCGGCATGCACCCTGTCATTGACCAGCACTGCCGAGATCGGTACGTAGCCCGACGACAGCGCTTTGGCCGAAGTGAGTATGTCCGGCTTCATGCCGTAGGTGGTCGAGCCGAACATTTCACCGGTGCGGCAAAACCCGCAGATCACTTCGTCGGCGATCAGCAGCACGTCGTACTTCGCCAGTACCTTCTGGATTTTCTCGAAGTACGTCGCTGGCGGCACGATGACGCCGCCCGCGCCCATCACCGGTTCGGCAATGAAGGCGCCGACCGTTTCAGGGCCTTCTTCGAGGATGCGTTTTTCGAGCGAATCGGCCAGCCGTGTCGCGAAGTCTTCTTCGCTTTCTCCGGCTTCGGCATAGCGCCAGTGGTGCGGGCAATCGACGTGCAGGATGCGATCGATCGGCAGGTCGAAGTCGCGATGGTTGGAAATCAAGCCGCTCAGGCTGGCGGCCGCAACCGTGACGCCGTGGTACGCGTTCTTGCGCGCGATGATCTTTTTCTTTGCCGGCTTTCCGATGGCATTGTGGTAGTACCAGACCAGCTTGACGGCAGTGTCGTTGGCTTCCGAACCGGAGTTGGCGAAGAACACTTTCGACATCGGCACGGGGGCCATGGCCAGCAGCTTTTCGGCGAGCGCGATGGCGGCCGCATTCGAGCGGCCGTTGAACGTGTGGTAGTACGGCAAGGTGCGCAGCGCGTCGCTGCCGGCCTTGGCCAGGCGCTCGTTGCTGAAGCCGAGCGAGGCGCACCACAGCGCCGACATGGCTTCGAGATAACGGTGACCCTGGTCGTCCTCGACATACACGCCATCGCCGCGCGCGATCATGAAAGGCCCGACCTGCGGATGCGTCGCCAGATTGGTAAAGGGGTGCAGCACCGAGGCGATGTCGTGCGCTGCGTTTTCAGCATGCGTTGCGGTGTTCAATGTGAATGCATTCATGGTGTGTGCTCAGTAGCCGCGGTCGATATCGACCTGATTGACGGGACGAATCCCTTGTTCAAGCGCCGCCAGATTGGCCAGCGTCTGTTGCGCGATGACCAGGCGGTCGGTGCGTGTCGCGATGTGCGGCGTGACGAGAATGCGCGGGTCTTTCCAGAACGGGTGCGACGCGGGCAACGGTTCCTGCGAGAACGCATCGAGCGTCGCCGCAGAGAGCTGTCCCCGCTCCAAGGCTCGCAACAGGTCGGCTTCGACCAGGTGATCACCGCGCCCGACATTGATCAAGTGTGCGCCGTGCGGCAACTTCGAGAACAGGTCTGCGCTGAGAAAGCCATGCGTCTCCGGGGTCAGCGGCAGCAGGCAGACCAGCGTGTCACAACCCGACAGGAACGCGTCGAGCTGACCGGCGCCGTGGTAGCCGGTCACGCCCTCGGGCAAGTTGGCCTTGGCACTGCGACTCCAGCCGCGCACGGCGTAGCCGATGGTCGCGAGCGCCCCGGCGCAGGCCATGCCGAGCGTGCCCATGCCCGCGATGCCGACGTGGTGCTTGCGCGGTGACACCACCGGCTGCTCCTGCCAAAGCCCATTTGCCGAACTGGCGACGTATGCGCGCATGCCGCGATGCTGCTGCACGACGGCCCAACTGACATACGCATTCATACCCGCGGCCATGCCCGAATCGACGATGCGGCACAGCGGCACGTCGCGCGGCAGTTGCGCGTCGGCCAGCATGTGGTCGACGCCAGCGGCAAGCGACTGCGCGAGCCGCAGCCTGGGTAGTTGCGCCAGCTGTCCGTGCGGCGGAAACCAGCAGACCGCGATGTCGATCTCGTCGAGCGCACCGAGGTCGGCACCCTGCCGCACGTCGATGCCGGGGCTGACTTCGCGAAACGCCGTAGCGAGGTATTCCATGTCGAGCACTTCGCTCAACAACGCGACGCAGGTCATCAGATCGCCTCCATTGCACTGACCACCGCATCGATCGGCTTGCGGGTGTAGTCGTGCTGCGGCTCGCGCAGCACCTTATGCGTTTCGCCGTACTCGACCACCACGTCGCGTTGCAGCACCGCGATGTGGCAGTGCTTTTCATCACACACGACTTCGGCGAGGTGTTGGAGATTACGGACCACGTTGTCGTGATGCATGCCTACACGCTGAAATTGATCGCCGCCATTCCCGACAATGAAGCGCGGCGTGGATCGATCGCCCTGATGCTTTCGACCGATGCCAGGTTGGCCCGCAGCCGCGCATGGGTCTTGCGCAAAAGCACGTCGGCCGAGAACACCACGTCGCCGGCACAAGGGAAAGAGCGAAGGCGTGTGCATCAATCGCGGAACGACGACGGCGCTGCCGGCTCGATGCGCTGCAGCATCGCGCGCCATTCGCGGCCGTTGGGGTCGGGCTGGCCGGCCTCGCGCACGCTGTCGCCGCTTTCGTATTGCCGCGCGGTCTTCTCGCAGACCTCGGGCGACACCGGATGGGTCGGCAAGCCGGTCGACTGGATCGCAACCTGCACGCGGCAGGCCCGCTCCAGGTTCAGCATCAGGATGAACGCTTCGGGCACGTTGCGTCCCAGCGTGACCAGCCCGTGGTTGCGCAATATGAGCGCGCGCGCGGTCGGGCCCAGGTCGGCGACCAGCCGGCTGCACTCGTCCGCATCGAGCGCGATGCCCTCGAAGTCGTGATAGACCACGCGCTCGTGGAACTGCAGCGCCCACTGGTTGCAAGGCTGCAACCCACACGCCAGCGACGACACCGCCACGCCCGCCACGGTGTGCGTATGCAGCACGCACGCCGCGTCGTGCCGCGCCGAATGCACGGCGCTGTGGATGGTGAAGCCGGCCGGGTTCACATCGAAAGGCGAGTCGTCGAGGATGCGGCCTTCGAGGTCGATCTTGACGAGCGACGACGCCGTGATGTCCCTGAAAAGCATGCCGAACGGGTTGATCAGAAACTGGTCTTCGGTGCCCGGCACCCGCGCCGAGATGTGGGTGTAGATGCTGTCGTCCATGCCGTAGTACGCGACCAGGCGGTAGGCGGCGGCGAGGTCTTCGCGGACTTGGCGTTCGGCGTGGGAGACATCTTTCGATGACATGACTTTTGCTCCTTCGGGGTCGATGTTGCATCGCTGCCAAGTCGCTGGTGCAAACTGTCGACAGTCAACGTTGAACACGTTTTAGCAAAATATGGGCCAACGTGCCGGTCGCATATCGGACCAATACGGTGCGTGTTTTCGTCTAAAACCGTCTGCATGACCTCCTCTGCGGCGCTTTCGCACAACAAGACAACGTCGCCCTGGATCATGCTGATGGCGCTGACCACGGCCTTTGGCCTGAGCCAGTCGTTTCGGACGATCGCGGCGATCATGGCGCCGCCGCTGCAAAAGGAGTTCGGGCTGTCGGCGCAGGCGCTCGGCCTGTTCGCCGGCTCGTTTCATTTCGCCTTCGGAGCGCTGCAACTCTTCATGGGTATCGGCATCGACCTGTACGGCGTGCGGCGTACGGTGCTCACCGCCTTTCCGCTGGCGATGGTCGGCGCGCTCGTCGCGGCCATGTCGCACAGCTTTTTGCCGCTGGTGCTGGGCCAGGTACTCATCGGCATCGGCTGCGCGCCGGCGTTTCTGGTGTGCACGGTGTTCATCGCGCGCCAGTTTGCGGGCGAGCGCTTCGCGTCGGTATCGGGCACGGCGCTCGGCATCGGTTCGGCAGGCCTGCTGCTCACCGGCACGCCGCTGGCCTGGCTCATCGAGCAGCAGTCGTGGCGCGCCGGCTTTCTGGCATTGGGTGCGATGTCGGCACTGGCCTGGCTCGCCATCTTCTTTCTCGTGCATGAACCCAAGGCCCCCACATCGCCCGATGGCGCACCGCCCCTGCCGCGGCTGTCAGTGCTGGCCGCCTTGAGGAGCTACGGTGAATTGTTCAGGCTGCCGCACACGATCGGCATCGTGGCACTGGCGAGCGTCACGTATGCCTCCTTCCTTTCGTTGCGCGGGCTGTGGCTCGGGCCTTTGCTGATCGAACGCCACGGGCTGTCGCTGGTGCAAAGCGGCAACGTCGCCCTGGCACTGTCGGTGGTCGGCATGTTCGGCGCGCCGCTGTTCGGCCGCATCGACCCCGGCCCGGCCAAGCGGCGGCGCTGGATCATCGGCTTCACCTTGCTGACCGCGGCGATCTTCGCGGCCATGGCCTTCAACCTCGGCGTCACGTTCGACGTGTGTGCATCGGTGCTGGTCGGCGTGGTGTCGGGCTACATCGTGCTGGAGTACCCGGACGTGAAGGCCGCCTACCCGGCCAGCATGACGGGCCGCGCGATGGCCGTCTTCACGATGGCGATGTTCCTCGGTGTGGCGGTGATGCAGTGGTTGACGGGCCTCGTCGCATCGGCGGCGGCCGCGCGCGGCATCGACACTTTTCTGGCGGTGCTAATGACCATCTCGATGATGCTGCTGCTCGGGGCGGCGGCGTTTAAGTGGCTGCCGCAACCGCCCACTCCAAACGCGACAGGCCCAGCGCCGCGCTGATCAGGGGGCGCGGCGGAACGGCTTGCTCAAGAAGCGCGAGCCTTTTTCCCCGAAGCGCCACGGCACGTCTTTCGCCTTCGAGATGCCGATGCGCGGCCCGACGTCGATGACCACTTCGGGCTCGCCATCAGCCGGCGCGATCAGCAGAAACGGCGGCTGGTCCACCGGCTTGCCGTTGAAGCCCACGTCGATGCCCAGTGCCTGCGCAACGCGCCCCGGCCCGGCACACAGCAGTCGCGCCTCGTCGAGCCCGCGTCGCTCGCGCATTCGGTCGAGTCCTATCGTCGGCTCGATCGCACGAATCAGCACAGCGGCGCCATGCCCTTTTTCGCGGCACACGATGTTGAGGCACCAGTGAATGCCGTACGAGCGATACACGTAGGCCCGACCCGGCGAACCGAACATCGAGGCATTGCGCGAGGTCGGTCCGCTGAAGCTGTGCGAGGCCGGGTCGTCCCGGCCGTAGGCCTCGGTTTCGACGATTCGCCCGCCCACGCCGTCGACCAGCAAAGTGACCCCGATGAGGTGCTGCGCGACCTCTTCGGGGGATGCGTCGAAATCGATGACGGACGGTGATCGGGATGACATGGTGGGTGCTCGACTCAGGCTACACCAGCCCTTCGACCGTCGCCTGCAGCTGCTGCGAAAAACCTTTGAGCTTCGGCGTGTCCAACGCGTAGGCCAGCGTCGTGGCACCGACCAGCATCATCACCAGCGTCTTGCCGGGTTCGCCGGCAGCCACTGCCAACGCGGTGGCGTCTACCGGTCGCAAGCTCAGCGTGCCGTCGCTCTCGAAGTGCTGCGGCAATCGCTGGATGTGACCTGCGGCCCAAGAGACCTTCGATAGCAGGTGAATCATCTTGCCGATGTCGGCGACCGACGCTTCGATCGGCACGGGGCCTTCGAGCGTGTCGATGGTGAGGTTGAACTTCAGCCCGTCATCGTGAAGCGATGCATTGCTGAAGCCGGCGAACGTGCGGTGATCCATGACCATGGCCCTGGCGTTCAGTGCGCTCGGCGCGACAACACCAAGTTGTCGGTGGGCTCCAGCGACCAGTTCGCCATCGCCATGTCGGCCTCACGCGCTCGCACTTCGTCGATTCGACGCGCAGTGAGCTGCGCCGACATCTCGAGCTTTTTCAGGTCGCGCTGCGTCAACTCTTCGTTCACCGCAAAGCTGAAGCAGCACAGCGTGCCGTAAATGCGTCCGTCGCTCAGCACCACCGGCACGCTCATAAAACTTCCCAGCTGAAACGGCACCTTCGGCAAGTCTTTTGCGCCGGCGTAGTTGGGAAAGTCCTTGATCATGTTGGGCATACGGCCGTCGACCACGCGCTGGCAGAAGGTCGACTCCAGCGGATGCGACTGACCTTCTTCGAACATGCGCTTGTCGGCATCGGCCTCGATGCGGCGGAACACACGCCGGCCATCGACGAACTCCGAGACGAACACGACGTCCATGTCGAGCTTCTCTCGCAGCAACTTGAGCACCTCCGACACGGCGCTGCTCACCAGCGGATCGCCACCTTCGGAGGTAGCAACGAGCAATTCGGAAACCCTCACCTCGAAGGCATCGGGCGCGTAGTCGGATGGATGGAGTGCGTACATAGGCTTGCGCTCGATGGTGCCAAACCTGAACGCATGCAATCCCTCGATGTGAGGCTGAATCGCATGTCGATTTCACAGATTCGCCCGATTCGACCATCACGCTGTAAGCCTTTTTTATTCACCGCTTGCACAAATGCCGACATGCCTTGTCAAGTAAGTCACAGCAGCCCCGAACGCGGGGCCAGAGGCATGTTCAAGCGCCGCGGCGCTGGGCATGATGCTTTGCAAACAAATGTCATTTTTCCCCGACGCCACCAGCAGACCTCCTCTCATGTCCACTCTGATTCCTGCCCTGAACACCTGCGTGTCGCGCATGACGACGGGCGAGCGGCGTCTTGCTGAAAGGCTCGAGCAAAAGCTCGGCAGCAACTACCTCGTCTGGTACGACGTGCCGGTCGGCCCCAAGCGGCTGCACCCCGACTTCATCGTGCTGCATCCGCGCCGCGGCCTGCTGGTGCTGGAGGTCAAAGACTGGAAGCTCGACGACATCCGCCAGGCCGGCAAGCTGAGCTTCGAGGTGGCGCCCGAAGGCGTGCCGCGCAGCGTCATCAATCCGCTGGAGCAGGCGCGCCAGTACGCGCACCAGATGGTGGCGGCGCTCACGCAAGACCCGCAACTGGTTCAGGACGAAGGCAAATGGCAGGGCATGCTGAGGTTTCCGTGGAGCTATGGTCTGGTGCTGACGCACATCACGCGGCGCCAGTTCGTCACGGCAGAGCTCGACTGCGTGATCGATTCGCAGCGCGTCATCTGCAGCGACGAAATGACCGAGAACGTCGACCCGCAAACACTCAAGAGCCGGTTGTGGAACATGTTCCCGGCGCTGATGCACGGCATGCTGTCGATCCCCAACATCGATCGCGTGCGCTGGATTCTTTTTCCTGAAGTGCGTGTGGACGCCGATGCCGACATGCAGGTCAGCCTGGACATCCCGCTCGACCTGCCCGACACGATGACAGTGCTCGACATCCAGCAGGAGCGGCTGTCCCGTTGCCTCGGCGACGGCCACCGTGTGATCCATGGCGTGGCGGGCTCCGGCAAAACGCTGATCCTCGCGCGCCGCGCCGTGCAACTGGCCAAGCGCGTCACCACCAAGCCGGTGCTCGTGCTTTGCTACAACGAGCCGCTGGCCGTACAGCTCGCATCGGTCATCGCGGGCAAGGGCCTCGCCGGCAAGGTGCATGTGCGCCACTTCCACAAGTGGTGCCGGGAGCAGCTCGTCAGCTACGGGCAAGCGCTACCGGTGTCGACGGAAACCGAAAAGCTGAGCACCGCCAAGCTGATGGAAGCCTTCGTGCAGCGACTCATTCGCGCGGTCGACAAGAAGCAGGTGCCGTCGGGGCAGTACATGGCGGTGCTCATCGACGAAGGCCATGACTTCAAGCACGAGTGGTTGAAGCTGGTGGTGCAAATGGTCGACCCCGACACCAACAGTTTGCTGCTGCTGTACGACGACGCGCAGAGCATCTACGAGCGGCACCGCACTCGCAAGTTCAGCTTCAGGAGCGTCGGCATCCATGCGCAAGGGCGCACATCGATGCTCAAAGTCAACTACCGCAACACGAAGCAGATTCTCGACACCGCGAGCCGCATCGCCGGCACGTTATTGATGGCAGACAAATCAGACAACGGCAGCGGTGACGAAGACGACGGCATCCCGTTGCTGCATCCGGTGAGCAGTGGCCGCGTCGGCGACGAGCCGACCGTCGTCCGCACGCCCAACCTGCAGGCCGAGGCCTTGAAGATTGCCGAGCTGTTGAGTGCCGCCCACTTCGAAGGCCACGCCTGGGGCGACATGGCCGTGATCTGCCGCCATCACACGGTGATGGACGAATGCGCCAAGGTGCTGGAAGAGCGGATGCTGCCGCACCAGGTGCGCAAAGGACTCGGCACCTTCGACCCGGAGGCAGACACGATCAAGGTGATGTCGATGCACGCGAGCAAGGGGCTGGAATTTGGCGTCGTGGCGTTGATGGGCGTGGGAGAAATCGTCGGCAATGCGGTCGCCGATCCAGACGAGGCGCGACTTTTTTATGTAGCTGCGACGCGGGCGAGGAGCAAGCTGCTGATCACCGCGAGCAACTCGATGGCCTCGCAACCGGTTGCCGCCTGACGCGGACGCCGACTTCAGTAATGGAGAAAATGGCGTCATGCAAATCCAAAAAGACACCGTCGTCACCCTCCTCTACAAAGTCTTCGACGCCAAGGGCAAGCTCATCGAAGAAAGCAAAGACCCGATGGTCTATCTGCATGGCGGCTACGACAACACGCTGCCCAAGATCGAAGCAGCGCTCGATGGCAAGGAGCCCGGCTACCAGGTCGTGCTGCAGCTGCAACCCGAAGACGCCTTCGGTATGCGCGATGAGACGCTGACACAAGCCATCCCCAAGAGCGAATTTCCGCCGGGCGTGAAAGTCGGCGGCAAGCTGTCGGGCCGCACCGAAGATGGCACCGAGCACGTCTTCACAGTCATGAAGGTGAAGGGCGACAAGGTGCTGCTCGACGGCAACCATCCATTGGCGGGCATGGAAGTGCGGTTCAACCTGAAGGTGATGGAAGTGCGCGCGGCGTTGCCGGTGGAAATCGAGCACAGGCATGTGCACGGGGCGCACGGACACCATCACTGATGGCCTGGTCGCGCCGCCTTTTCAGCGCGGCGTTCGCGCTGCCAACACCAGCGCGATGCCGCCAAGAATTGCAATCGACGCCATCATCAAACGCGGGGTGATCGCCTCTGCCAGCCATGCCACGCCGCCGAATGCCGCGATCAACGGCACCGACAGTTGCACGGTCGCCGCACGCATGGCGGTGAGATGGCGCAGCGCGGCATACCAGACCACATAGCCGACGCCGGAGGTGAGCGCGCCCGAGGCCATGGCAAGCGCCAGACCGGCCGCGTCGGCGTGCGCGCCCGTGATGAAGAGAAGGTTGAGCACCAGCGCAAGCGGCGCGGCGCGCACGAAGTTTCTGGCCGTCGCCGCCAATGGATCGGCCGCCGCCGTGCGCCCACGCAGCGAGTAGACGCCCCACGCCACGCCGGCAATGGCCATCAGTGCGGCGCCCAGCGGCGGCGGTGCGGCGACGCCGGGCAACACCAACACCACGAGCCCGGCACCCGCCAGCAACAGCCCGACCCAGGCAACGAGCGCGAAGCGCTCGCCCGAGCGCAAGCCCGCGCCGAGCATCGTGAGCTGCACCGCGCCGAACAGGATCAGCGCGCCGGTGCCGGCCGGCAGGCTCACATAGGCGAAGGAAAAGAACGCGACATAGACGAACAGCATCGTCACGGCGAGCCAGTCGGCACGCGTCGACACCCTTTGCAACGTCGTCGACGGCACCGAGCGAAGTCGCACGATGGCGACCAGCACGATGGCGCCCGACACCAGCCGAATGCTGGCAAAGCTCGCCGGGTCGACGCTGCCCTTTTGCAGCGCGAGCCGGCACAGCAGCGAGTTGGCCGCGAAAGCGATCATCGCGATCGCGGTGAGTGCGATGGTCTTTAGCGCGGGCATCGGCGATCGACTCAGTGCGGATGCGCGTGATGCGCATCGGGCACATGCGGATGCACATGGCGCATCGGCGCATGCCGGTGCGGATGGCTGTGTGCACCGTACAGCATCGACGCATCGTCGTGCGCATGATCGTGATGCCCGTCGTCATGGCTGTGCGCGTGCTCGTGATCGAGCAACGCATGGTCGTGCGGATGCGCATGCGATTCGGTCAGGTGCAGCGCGACACCTGCGAGCATCAGCCCGCCGCCTGCAGCCATGCCCCAACTCAGCGACCGATCACCCAGTGTCATCGCCAGCAACGCGCCGATAAAGGGCGCGAAGGCGAACACCGAGCCGGTGCGTGCTGCGCCGAAAGCCCGCTGCGCCAGAAGATACAACCGGAGACTCAGGCCATACCCGCCAGCACCGATCACCATCAGCGCTGCCGCGGACTTCCAGCCCGGCAATGACTCGCCAGCCACCACCGCGATCAGCGCGGTGGCCCCGACACCGAGCAGCGATTTGCCCAGTACCACCTGGCCTGGATCGCGCTCGGCCAGTGCGCGCGACAAGGTGTTGTCGATGCCCCAAGCCGCCGTCGCAGCCAGCACGGCGAGCAGCCCCAGCAACTGCGTGCCGCCATTCAAGCCGCGGTCGAGCACCAGCACGATGCCACCGAGCAGCAGCAAGCCCATGGCACTCGCAACGCGGCGGTCCATCGTCTCCCGGTACAGAGCGCGTGCCAGCACCGCGGTGAACAGCGCTTCGAGCGCGAGCATCAGCGATGCGCTGGTGCCACTCGTGTGCTGCAGCCCCCAAGCCAGCGCGACGGGGCCGATGACCGCACCAAAGATCGCCATCCAGACCAGCCGCTGGAAGTCGGCGCGGCGCAGAGCGGCTTCTTGTGCAGGCGGCCGGCGCAACCAGGCACCCATCAGCGCCGCGCCGCCATACAACAGCGCCGCGGTCGTGAAAGCACCAGCGTGCTCGCCGGCACGCTGGACCAGCGGCGTGCTGATGCCGAACAGCACGGCGGCAAGCAACGCCAGCAAGCCGCCTTCGAGCGCCGGTCGCGCCCATTCCGGGTGCGCATGGTCTGGGTGAGTGTCGTGCGGATCGTGGCTCACGGGACACCTACTTCGGTTGAAAACTGATGATCGCCATGCCGGTCAGCGCGACCGCGCTGCCAACCCAGTCCCAAGGCGTCGGCCGGACGCCATCGACCGCCCACAGCCACATGACCGCGACGCCGATGTATACGCCGCCGTACGCCGCATACACGCGGCCAGCTGCGGCGCCATGCAGCGTGAGAAGCCAGACAAAAAGCGCCAACGACAGCGCGGCGGGCGCCAGCAGCCACACCGATCTATCGTGCTTCAACCAGAGCCACGGCAGGTAGCAACCGACGATTTCCGCCAAGGCCGTCGCGACGAAGAGCAGAAGAGTGCGCATCAGCGCATTAAACCCGGGGCCGAGGCTTCAGCGTCTCGCCGCCGACACCGATACCGACACCGTGGAAGTCAGAGGTGCCGATTGGCAGGCCGCAGCACCTGCCCCTCCAGCGTGACGTCTTTGCCAACGGGCGGCGGAGTACGCGTCTCGACCGTGCGCCTCGAGCCATCGTCCATCCGCACCGTCACTTCGTAGCGCGTGAGGGTGTGCGTGCGGCGCTCTATGTGATTGCCCAGAAAGCCGCCGCCGACCGCGCCCAGCACGGTGGCGGCAGTGCGCCCGTTGCCATGGCCGATCTGGTTGCCGACCACACCGCCGACGACGCCACCTGCCACCGCGCCAACGCCACTGGTCGGCTGCTCACGCTCAACCGTACGGACCGATTCGACGTGGCCGCAAACAGTGCAGAGTGAAGCGGGCGGCGCTGCTGCCGGTGCCATGGCTTGCGATGCCGGCGCCGACGGTGCGGATTGCGGTGCAGCGCCCGCGACCGTCGGAGCGGGCGAGTTCGACTGCAAAGGCCCGGACTGGGCAGGTGCTGTCACCGCCGACAGAGGCGTGGTCGGCAATGGAGGCGGAACGCCGTCGTTCGGCGCCGGCAGCGGGCTCGCAAGATTCGATACGGCCGAGGCTGCAGGCGTCGCAACGCTCGCAACGCTGCCCGGGCTCTGCTGCTTCAGCAAGACGCCGCCCATGGCGATCACGGCGACCGCCAGCACCGCGATGGCCGCCCACAGTGCGCGCGGGCCACGGCGCGTCACCGGTGTCAACGGCGATGTCGACGAACCCGACATCGTCGGGTCGAACGGCGTGGCATTTGTCTCGGAGTTCATGCCTCCAATCTAGTGCCCGGAAAAGCCGCGTCAATAGGCGGCGGCGCCGATCTCCCCGCGCATCGATCGAATCGCATCAGGCCCGAAGCCGAGTTCCGCCAGCAGCGCCGGATTGTCCTGGCCGAGCGACGGCGCACCCGTGGTACTTGGCGCGCCGTCGAATCGGTACGAAAAGCCCAGCCCCGGCGTGCGCACCTTGGCGCCTCCTTGCTGCCGGTAGCTCGTAGTGCGGAGGGCGATGCCGTTGCCGGCCTGCACTTCGTCCAGGAACTCGCCGAGCTTGCGCACCCGCGCCGCCGGCACTCCGACCGCGTTGAGCTGTACTTCCATGTCGGCGGCCGAGCGGGTGGCAAAGGCATCTTGAAAGCACTGCTGAACGTAGGGTAAGTCACGCGCGATCACGAAGCCGCCGCCCGGCGCGTTGAACGATGCGAGGTCCAACGCCCGGTCGTCGCTGCACAACGCTTCGAGCCCGATCACCGCGACGAGCTTGCGAAACTGCGCAGGCGTGTTGGCGGCAGTGGCCAGCCAGCCGTCGGCGCAACGATAGGTGTCTGCCGTCGGACTGCCGGTATAGCCGCGGTTGCCGACGCGCTTCGGCTCGGTGCGGTGCGTCAGGAAACTGCTGGCGTTAGGGTACATCAGCATCAGCGATGCCTGCACCATCGACGCATCGATGTACTGACCGCGCTGGCCTTCGGGCTCTCGCGAACGGCGGTGCACTGCCGCCACGATCGACAAGGCGCCCAGCATGCCGACCGCCACATCGACGACGGGGAAGCCCACCTTGACGGGGGGCGCATCGTCGCCGTCGCCGGACATCATCATCATGCCGGTGAGCGCTTGCACCACGTGGTCGTAGGCGCCGCGGCGCGACCATTCGCCCTCTTGTCCGTAGCCGGAGATCGAGCAGTAGACGACGTCAGGGTTGATCTCCCGAATCGCGTCGTAGCCCAGGCCGTATTTCGCGACCACGCCGGGCCGAAAGTTCTCGATGAAGACATCGACCGTGCGCGCCAGTGCACGCACCGTGTCTGCGCCTTCGGGTGTGCGGATGTCGACGGCGAGCGAAAGCTTGCCTGCGTTGAGCGCAGCAAAGCCGGCCGGCGTGTCGCCTTCGTCGGTCAGCGCTGCGCCTTTGCTGGAGCGCATGACATCGCCGCCCAGCGGCGCTTCGATCTTGATGACTTCGGCGCCGAGCTGCGCCAGATAGAGCGAGGCGAGTGGTCCCGCAATGACGTGCGACATGTCGAGCACGCGCACGCCTTCGAGTGGTTTTGCCATGATGTTCTTGTTGCGAATGGAGTCAGGTGCCGATCGCACCGGCGAGCTTCACGATGTCGGTCCACTTGCGCGTTTCACTGCGCACGAAGGCTGCAAAGGCCTGCGGGCTTTCGCTCGGCGTGGCTTCGTTGCCGACCGCTTCGTAGGTGGCCTTGAGGGCTGGCGCGCTCGCCACTCTCCGTATCGCCGCATTGAGCGTGAGCTGAACATCGAGGGGCGTCTTGGCGGGCGCCCAGATGCCGAACCACGACTCCTGGATGGCGAGGTCGTTGTGCAGCAGCTCGTAAAGCGTCGGCACGTCGGGCAGCTCTTTCAGACGATGGCGGCTGGTGACGGCCAGCGCACGCAGCTTGCCGCCCTTGACCTGCGGGATGCCCGTGCCGGCCACCGGAAACGCGAACTGCGTGTCGCCCCGAATGAGCGACGCGGCAATCTCGACCGAGCCCTTCAGCGGGATGTGCATGGCCTTGATGCCGGCCAACGACACCAGCGTGGCGCCGGCCAGATGGGCCGACGTGCCGATGCCACCGGAGCCGTAGTTCATCGAGCCCGGCCGCGATTTGGCGTCCGCGATCAGATCGTCCAGCTTCTTGTAAGGCGAGTCGGCGCTGACCACCAGCACAGTCGGCGACGAAGCGAGGTTGCTCACCGGCGCGAAGTCGGTCACCGGATCGAAGTGCAGGTCGGGCTGCATCGCCTTTTGGATGATGTGCGTGTTCGAACCCAGCAACAGCGTGTAGCCGTCCGCCGGCTGCTGCGCCACGTACTGCGCGGCCAGCACGCCTCCCGCACCCACCTTGTTCTCCACAATGATCGATTGGCCGAGTGCCACACCGAGCGACGGCCCGGCCTGGCGCAGCTGCACGTCCGGGCCACCGCCGGCGGCATAGGGCGAGATGACGCGCACCGGTTTGTTGGGGTACGCATCAGCGGCACGTGCGCCGAATGACGCGAACGCCAGCGCAGAGGCCGAGAGAACGAATGACCGTCGTTGCATGCTGTGACTCCTTGATGTTTCGATCAGCTTAGAGTTTCAAGGCGATATCGAACAGTTCTGTGTTTTCATGGAGCGACAACTTTCTGGAATGCCCATGAACGCAGACAACTCGGCAGAGACACGCCGTCTGGTGGCGCGGCTGCGCTTCAGGCATTTGCAGTTGCTGGTCGACCTGCAGCGCGGTGGCAGCCTGCGTGCCGCAGCCACCGTGCACAACCTGACACAGCCCGCACTGAGCAAAGCGCTGCAGGAGATCGAAGGCGCTTTCGGCTTCACTCTGTTCGTGCGCAGCGCGCGCGGACTCGCGGCCACGCCACGTGGCGAAGTGGCCATACGTGGCGCGGCGTTGCTGCTGCAAGAACTCGCACACGTCGGCGCCGAAGCCTCGGCAGAACCGACGCTCACGCTGCTGCGCGTCGGCGCGCCACCGTTCGTGGCGCAGGGCTATCTGCCCGACACGTTGAAGCGGCTCTTTGCAAGCAACGACGTGCGGGTGCAGCTGATCGAAGAACGCGTGCCGCTGCTCGTGCAGTCACTGCTCGAAGGTCGACTCGATGCGCTGATCACCAGCTACCCGACCGAGATGCCCGAAGCTGCGGGCCGGCAATTGCATTACGAGCGCTTGTTCGACGCCGACTTCGTGGTGATCGCTCCGATCGACCATCCGCTCGCAAGGGCGCGCAAGGTCGATTGGCAGCGGCTGGCAACGGAGCGCTGGATCATGCCGGCATCGTCTTCGATGGTGCGCCGCATGATGGAAGAAGTCTTTCGCCGCGAGGGGGTGGTCGCGCCCCTTCCGGTGATCGAGTCGACCAGCCCGGTGACCAACGTCCAACTGGTGGCCGCCGGCTTGGGTCTCAGCGCGGTGCCGGGCGCGGTACTGCGAGCAGCACAAGGCGCAGGGGCGGTGAAGCAGGTGCGGGTGCAGCCGCCGGTGCCTTCGAATCCGGTCGCGCTGATCTATCGCGCCATGCCGCGCAATCCGCGGGTGTCGCTGCTGCGGCAGGTGCTGGCGTTGCCCACGGCTTGGCCCGGTTGAAACACAACCTGCACAACGGCAAAGCGTGCGTTCGACCGGATCAGGTATCGAAGCAGACGGCGTGACCATGAAACCCTTCGGGCGCCCGAACTGCGGTCACAAATCAGGCGATTTTGAACTTTCAGTTAACAAGGGTGGGACGTCGGCCGTCAGCGTCAGCAGGATGTCGGCGTACCAGGCGCAGTTGAGCCCCAGCGATTCGTCGAGCACCAGGTCTCGCGTGCCCATGTCCATGCGCGCCGAGTGCACGCCCAGCAGTTTCCAGGGCAGCTCGGGATCGGTGCCCGGCGCCCGCATCACGATTGGCGCGCCACTGGTGCCGCGATGCGTTCGCGCATCGGTCAAGAAGAAGCCCTGCCCCTGGAACCGGATGCCGAAAGACGACGCAATCACCGCATGCCGCACCACCGGCAGGTGGTAGATCACGTCATGAAAGCCCAGCGGATAGCCGACCACCAGCAGCGCGCTGCCGACCTCGACCTCATCGAGCGTGCTCTGAAGATGGTCGGTGGTGAAGCACCGGATGGCGACGGAAGGTGGCAGCAGCGAGCGGTCGATCTCGATGGCAGCCACGTCGATCTCGCCGCCGGGGTCGCTGCCCTGGCGCCACACGCTCTTGCCGTCCTTGTAGAGCCAGAGCGTGAGCTGCGTCGACAGGGTTAGGTTGACTGCGTCGGTGTGCTGCTCGATGTCGATCCGATTGGGAAAGTGCTTGGTCGGCGTGTCGATGACGACATGCCGGCTGGTCACGAAGAAGAGTTTGTCGCCACGCTCGAAGAAGAAACCGCTGGCCCCGGTCATCAACTTGTCTCCGTCGTAGGTGGAGACACGGGCGGTGGTAAGCAGGATGGGTTCGGCCATGCTGCTTTGTACAGGAACGAACGGTGCGCGTCGTTACGCTCGGGCGCCTCGCCTGCGCGTTTGCTCGCGCTGAGCCATTCGTTCACGCTCTCGCTGGAACTCGCGATCGCTTTTGAGCTGCCGCTTCTGCCAGCGCCCGACCGCGGCGCTGACCGCCGTGGCCACCGCCAGCAACACAACCTTGCGCGCCAGTGTGGCGACCGCCAGGTTGATGCGCTGGTCGACCTCGCGGTTCGCTTTCGCGGCGCGGGCCAGGTTTCCCCCGGCCTCGCGCGCCGCAGCCGAAGCCAGGGCCGGCGCCGCAAGAAGATCCGTCCCGGCATCCGCCGTGGCAGACGCCACTTTGGTGGCTGTCAGCGCCTTGGCACCCGCCACCGACCCATGCTCGTCTGCGTACACCTTCGTGAACTCGGCCCCCAGCAAAAAGATCTGTGCCGCGTAATAGACCCAAGCCAGCAGCACCACCAGCGAACCGGCCGCCGCAAACGATTCGTTGACCCCGCTCTTGCCCAGATAGATGCCGATGGCGATCTTGCCGATCTCGAAGAGCACTGCGGTGACGATGGCGCCGATCCACACGTCGTGCCAGCGGATCGGCACGGTCGGCATGAACTTGAAGATCATCGCGAACAGGACCGTCGTGATGCCGATCGACACCAGCACATTCACGCCCTGCAGCAGCAGTTCCCAGCCCGGCAGCAGGCCAGAAGTCCAGCTGCCGAAAGCCGCGACGCCGGCGCTCACGACCAACGACACCATGAGCAAAAACGCCAGCCCCAGAATGAGCCCGAACGACAGCACCCGCGCGCGCAGGATGCCCCAGACGCCGGTCGGCTTTTCTTTCTCGGGCACGTGCCAGATGCGGTCGAGTGCACTCTGCAGCTCAGCAAAGACTGTGGTTGCGCCGACGATCAGCACGACGATGCTGATACCTCCAGCAATGAGACCGCGCGACGGCGAACTCGCGCTCTTGATGAGCCCCTGCACAGCAGTCGCTCCGTCTTGCCCGATAAGCCCCGATAACTGCGCCGCAATCTGCCCCTGCACTGCCTCACGCCCGAACAGCGCGCCCGCCACGGCGATGACGATGATCAGCAACGGCGCCAGCGAGAACATCGTGTAGTACGAAATGGCCGCGCCCATGCTTGGTGCAAAGTCGTCCACCCAGGCCGTGACAGCCTTGCGACAAAGATCGAACAGGTGCTTTGGTTTGATCATGTTTTCCCCTCCAGGAACCGCACGACTATGCGCACCCGCGCTGGAAGATTCATGCGCCAAAGCTGCGAAGCGAAGTAGGCGAAATTCGATACGCGCAGCCACCGCGGCGCGCATCGTTCCATCGGTGAGCCGCTGCGTCCTACCCCGGCACCCTTTCATCGCCGGCGGATGGCCTCATATTCGAGTCACCAAATGAAGGAATCCGCCATGTCTGCGATGCCCGCCGCTCTTGCCCATCCCATCGTCTCGGTCCAGCCGCTCGGCTTCCCGTGGCAGACGATCGACCCGTTTTTATTCTGCGTCTATCACGACGATGCCTATCCGCAAGCCAACGCCGCCATGGGCCCCGATGCGCCGCTCGAAGGCCGCGAGCTGGGCCACGACTTCAGCCGCAAGGACGGCTGGAGCATGTACCACGGCAACCCGGTGCCGGGTTTTCCGGGGCACCCGCACCGCGGCTTCGAGACGGTGACCATCGTGCGCAAGGGCCTGATCGACCACTCCGATTCGCTGGGCGCCACCGCGCGCTTCGGCGGCGGCGACGTTCAGTGGCTCACGGCCGGCAAGGGCATCGTGCATTCGGAGATGTTCCCGCTGCTCGACGCCACTGCGGCCAATCCGTTGGAGCTGTTCCAGATCTGGCTCAACCTGCCGGCGCGCAACAAGATGGTGGCGCCGCACTTCACCATGTTCTGGTCGGAAGACATTCCGCGCTTTACCGCGACCGATGCCGATGGCCGCAGCACCGAGGTGACGAGCATCGCGGGCCGCATCGGCCCGGTCGAAGGCGCGCCTGGTGAAGGCGGGCCGCTGGCGCCGCCGCCGGATTCATGGGCCTCGCAACCCGACGCCGATCTGGCGATCTGGACGCTGAAGATGCAGCCCGGCGCCCGCTGGACGCTGCCAGCCGCGCGCGGTGAGGGAACGCGCCGCATGCTGTATTTCTTCAAGGGTGCGTCGGTGTCGGTGGCCGGCCAGGCCGTGGACAACCACGCGGCGATCGAGCTGCGCGGCGATGCGTCGGTCGAGCTGGTCAACGCTGGTGATGACGTGGCCGAATTCCTCGTGATGCAGGGCCGCCCGATCGGCGAGGCGGTCGTTCAGTACGGCCCGTTCGTCATGAACACGCAGGCCGAGATTGCGCAGACGATGCAGGATAACCGCCGCACCCAGTTCGGCGGCTGGCCGTGGAAGGACGACGCGCCGGTGCACGGCCGCGACCCGGCGCGCTTTGCGAAGCACCCGGATGGGCGCCAGGAACGGCCGGCGCCTCGTGTCCAATAGCGGCATGGACGCCACGCAAGACATCGACCGCCGCCTCGAGGCCCTGGAAATCAAAGTCAGCTACACCGAAGACCTGCTCGAGCAGCTGAACATGACGATCTACCGGCAGCAGCAGCGGATCGACGGCCTGGTGCACCAGCTGACCGAATTGCGGCAGCAAACCCCCGACGACGCCGCAGGCCCTCGCACCGCGCGGGACGAATTGCCGCCCCACTATTGACGAGCACATGTGCGCGTGACGTTGATCACCACGACAGCGTCGCGCGCATGGCAGTGCAGGTGAACGACCGGACTTTCATGGTGCGCGCAGCGCGCTGACCGCTCTTATTGAAAGACGGTAGCGACCAGCCACACGTTGGCGACGC
Organism: Variovorax sp. LG9.2; assembly: GCF_035018885.1. Classification (NCBI taxonomy): domain Bacteria; kingdom Pseudomonadati; phylum Pseudomonadota; class Betaproteobacteria; order Burkholderiales; family Comamonadaceae; genus Variovorax; species Variovorax sp. LG9.2. The sequence continues at coordinate 62,072 of NZ_JASJXB010000023.1, forward strand.
TGATGACGCCGAACAGGCCCCACGCGGTGACCTTCATCACAGGCCCATTGGCAAAACCGCCCATCAAACGGCGGTCGCTGGTGAACCGGATCAACGGCCAGATCGCAAACGGCAGCTGGAAGCTCAGCACCACCTGGCTGAGCACCAGCATCTTGCCGACGCCGCTTTCGCCGAACCACCAGACGCCGATGAAGGCCGGCACCAGCGCCAGCCCGCGCGTGATGAGGCGGCGCTGCCAGCAGGGGATCTTCAGGTCGAGAAAACCTTCCATGATGATCTGGCCGGCGATGGTGCCGGTGAAGGTCGAGCTCTGGCCGGACGCCAGCAGCGCAATGCCGAACAAGGTGGCAGCGAAGGCGCTGCCGACGACCGGTTCGATCAGCCGGTAGGCATCGCCGATGTCGCTCACGTCGCGATGGCCGTTGCTGTTGAAGGCACTGGCCGCCAGCACCATGATGGCCGCGTTGACCAACAGCGCGAGGGACAACGACACGATGGCGTCGATGGTGCAGAAGCGCACCGCCTCGCGACGACCGGCCTCGTTGCGTGCCGACAGCCGTGTCTGCACGATCGACGTGTGCAGGTAGAGGTTGTGCGGCATCACCGTGGCGCCGACGATGCCGATCGCCAGGTACAACGCGCCGGGTTGCTGCAGCCGCTCGAAGCTCGGCACGAAGCCCATCGCCACGCCGAACCAATTGGGCTGCGACATCGCCAGCTCGACCGCAAAGCAGCCGGCGATGGTCAAGACCAGCCCGAGCACGATCGCCTCGACGCGGCGGAATCCGGCGCCCTGCAAGCCCAGCACGAGCAACGTATCGAACGCAGTGATGGCGATGCCGACCGGGATCGACACGCCGAACAACAGATGCAGTGCCAGCGCACTGCCGAGCACTTCGGCCAGGTCGCAAGCGACGATGGCGAGCTCGGCGCCAAGCCACAGGAAGCGATTGACGGCCGGTGAGTAGCGCTCGCGACAGGCACGCGCCAGGTCTGTCTGCGCGACCACGCCCAGCCGCACGCACAGCGTCTGCAGCAACATGGCCGTAAGGCTTGCGAGCAGTACGACGAATAGCAGCCCGTAGCCGAACTTGGAGCCGGCCTCGATGTCGGTCGCCCAGTTGCCCGGGTCCATGTAGCCGACCGACACCAGCAGGCCCGGACCGGCGTAGCGCAGCAGTTTCTTGAGGAACAGCAGACCCGGGTCGACGGCGACGCTGCCTTTGACTTCAGAGGGGCAAAACGGCGCGGTGGCGGTACGGGGAAGCGAAAACATGGCGGGATGATAGGGGCCGCACAAAGGCCGCGTTTCTGCCCGCGTTTCCGGTCGGTCAGCGTGCAGTGACCACGCGACAGGCGTCCCTGGTTCGGGGCGACGCCGTCTCCAGGCATCGTGCCTCGGCCACCCGGGCAGCAGCTTCGGCCACATTGCGTTCTTGCGCCGAATCGACCTGTGACTGGGCCAGCCAGCGCACCAGAAAGACCTGGACGACGAGCACGCCGAGCAACGCGCCCACCAGCGTGGAGCGCCATTTCCCGGCGCGGTGCGAATTTTTCTTGATCATTTCTTGGCCCTCCCTTGCACGACTCGACTCATAGAACAGCCGCACCTGCAGCCATCCTCCCGCAATGCGCGTGACAGAACGCTTTGTGGGGAGGTCGATTGTCAGTGCCGACAAATCGGGCCGAGCGGCATTGCTTCACGAATTTTTGGATTCGCGTTTAGATTCAGCCCTGACACAACACCTTCGACAACAACCATCCAACGGAGACCTTTCCTCATGATCAACGTCATCGCCATCATCGTCACCAAGCCCGGCCTGCGCGCCCAGGTGCTCGAACTTGCCGCCGCCAACCGACCTGCCGTGCTGGCCGAGGCCGGCTGCATCGAGTACGCCGCGGCCATCGACGCAGCCGGCTTGCCGACTTCGAAGGCCACCTTCGGACCCGACACCTTCGTAGTGATCGAGAAGTGGGAGAGCCTGGCCGCATTGCAGGCGCACGCCGTCGCGCCGCACATGGTCGCCTACGGGGCAAAGACCAAGGACATGCTGGCCAGCCGGATGATTCACGTACTCGATCCGGTTTGAGAGATGCGGGCCGAGCCCGGTTCCCCCCCGCAGGCGCGGCGGCGAAATCAGTGCTTCAATCGCGCTCCAGGGCGAGGATCACAAAAAAAGCGCACCGGAGACACCCATGCAAAGCCGCAGCCCCTTGTACCTGCTCGAACGGTTCGATCCGGGCGTGGTGCACCTCGATCGTGAGCTGCGCGTGGTGGCGATGAACAGCCTCGCGCGGCGCCTCCTGCCGGTCGAGGACAAGCAGCCGTTCGAAAAAATGGTGCTGTCGTTTCATCCAGAGCGCTCGGTCGCCAAGGTCAAGTTCCTGCTCGACCAGGCCGAGTGCCCGGTGAGCAATCCGCCGCCGATGACGATGATCATCAACATCCCCGAGCGGGTGCTGCTCATCAAGGTCACCAAGCTCGGTGACCTGCGCGGCGACACGGCGGGGTACACGCTGATCTTCTACGACATCACCGAACTGGTCAGTGGCGAGGCGCCGGCAATCTCGACCGAACCGACGCTCAAGCCACAGGCCAAGCGGCAGCTGAACAAGATCCCGACCGTCTCGCAAAACCGCATCGTGCTGGTCGATGTCGAGGCGGTGACGTACATCCGCTCCGAAGGCCACTACACCTGGGTGAGCACCGCGCTGGGCTCCAGCTTCTGCAACCTGAACATCGGCGATCTGGCCGATCGGCTGGATGGCGCTTCGTTCTTTCGCATCCATCGCAGCTACCTCGCGAACCTCGATTTCGCCGAGCAGATCCTGCGTGACGATGGCAAGGTCAGCCTCAAGCTGCGCGGTGAAACGACTGCATTGCCGGTGGCGCGCACCAGCGTTGCCAAGCTGCTCGAACAGCTCGGTATCGGCGAAGCCGACGCACTCAAAGCCGACCTCCGCAACTGATTCGGGATAACCCGAAGCGGAGCTTCGGCACCCGCCGTTCATGCGCGCAGCGCCGCACTTCGTGCATACGCAGCCGTCGTTCGTGCGTGGGATTCGTCCGGCGCAGGCAGCGCGTCTTACCGTCTCCAGGCACCCACGACTGGAGACAAAAAAGATGATCCCTTCCGGATTCGACTATCACGCGCCGCGCTCCGTCGCCGACGCTATCGCGCTGCTCGGCCAGTACGGCGGCGACGCCAAGCTGCTGGCCGGCGGCCACAGCCTGCTGCCGATGATGAAGCTGCGCTTCGCACAACCGGCCCACCTGATCGACCTCAACCGGATCGAGTCGATGCGCGGCATTCGCGAAGAGGGCGACACGATCGTGATCGGTGCGATGACCGTCGAGCGCGACCTCGTCAACTCGACCTTGCTGCAGCAAAAAGTGCCGCTGCTGCCAATGGCTGCGCAGCACATCGCCGACCCGCAGGTGCGCAACCGCGGCACCATCGGCGGCGACATCGCACACGGCGATCCGGGCAACGACCACCCTGCCCTGTCGATCGCGCTCGACGCGGTGTTCGTGCTCGAAGGCCCGAACGGCACCCGACAGGTGAAGGCCGATGGCTTCTTCCAGGGCACCTACATGACCGACATGGCCGAGGACGAAGTGATGGTCGCGATCCGCGTGCCCGTCTTTGCGCCCGGCACCGGCTACGCCTACGAAAAGCTCAAACGCAAGACCGGTGACTGGGCCACCGCCGCCGCCGCGGTCGTGCTGCGCATGGACGGCGGCAACGTGAGCCACATTCGCATCGCGCTGACCAATCTGGCGCCGACCGCCTTGCGTGCGACAGATGCCGAAGCAGCGCTGCTCGGCAAGCCGCTGACCGACGCGGCCATTGCCGATGCAGGTGCCCGTGCCATGGCCATCTGCGATCCCGCGGAAGACCTTCGCGGCAACGTCGAATACAAGACCGCGATGGCCGGGCAGATGGTCCAGCGCGCGCTGCGTCTGGCGCTGGCCCGTTGCAAATAGCCGAACGAGAAGCAAGGAAACAACCCCATGGGCAAGCAAATCATCAACGTCAGCGTGAACGGCAAACGGCTTGAAAAAGCGGTCGAGCCGCGCACGCTGCTCATTCACTTCCTGCGGGAAGAGTGCCATCTGACGGGTGCGCACATCGGCTGCGAAACCAGCCACTGCGGCGCCTGCACGGTCGACCTCGATGGCGAGTCCGTGAAGAGTTGCACGCACCTGGCAGTCCAGTGCGACGGCTCCGAGGTACTGACCGTCGAGGGGCTCGCCAAAGGTCCGCTGCTGCACGCTGTGCAGGAAGGCTTCTACAAGGAGCATGGCCTGCAATGCGGCTTTTGCACGCCGGGCATGTTGATGCGTTCGTACCGCTTCCTGCAGGAAAACCCGAACCCGAGCGAAGACGAAGTGCGCGCCGGCATCGGCGGCAACCTGTGCCGCTGCACCGGCTACCAGAACATCGTGAAGGCCGTGATGTATGCGGCGGCCAAGCTTCAACAAACCGAAAAGGCGGCCGCATGAACGCACCGATCGATCCCAAATTGCTGGAGCGTTCGGCCGCCTTGCAAGGGCTGGGCGACAGCCGGCTGCGCAAGGAAGACGCGCGCTTCATTCAAGGCAAAGGCAACTATGTCGACGACATCAAGATGCCCGGCATGCTGCATATGGCCATCGTGCGCTCGCCGGTGGCGCATGCGCGCATCAAGCGCATCGACAAGAGCGAAGCGCTGAAGATCCCCGGCGTGATCGCGGTGTTGACGGCCGAAGACCTGAAACCGCTCAAGCTGCACTGGATGCCGACGCTCGCCGGCGACGTGCAAGCGGTGCTGGCAGACGAGAAGGTGCACTTCCAGATGCAGGAAGTGGCCGTCGTCGTCGCCGAAGATCGCTATGCGGCGGCCGATGGTGTCGAGGCGGTGATCGTCGAATACGACGAACTGCCGGTGGTGCTCGACCCCTTCGCGGCCCTTGAGCCCGACGCGCCGGTGCTGCGCGAAGACCTGGCCGGCAAGACCGAAGGCGCGCACGGCAAGCGCGACCATCCCAATCACATCTTCACCTGGGAGGCCGGCGACAAGGCTGCCGCCGACGCCGCGTTCGACAACGCACCGGTGACGGTCAAAGAGCGCATCTTCTATCCGCGCGTGCATCCGTGCCCGCTCGAAACCTGCGGTTGCGTCGCCTCGTTCGATCCGATCCGCGGTGAGCTCACCACCTACATCACCTCGCAGGCGCCGCACGTGGTGCGCACCGTGGTGTCGCTGCTGTCGGGCATTCCGGAATCGAAAGTCCGCATCGTGTCGCCCGACATTGGCGGCGGCTTCGGCAACAAGGTGGGCATCTATCCCGGGTATGTGTGCGCGATCGTCGCGAGCATCGTGCTGGGCAAACCGGTCAAATGGATCGAAGACCGGATCGAGAACATCTCGAGCACGGCCTTTGCGCGGGACTACCACATGGACGGCGAGATCGCCGCCACCGCCGACGGCAAGATCCTCGGGCTGCGCGTGAACGTGATTGCCGACCACGGCGCCTTCGACGCCTGCGCCGACCCGACCAAGTACCCGGCCGGCATGTTTCACATCTGCTCGGGCTCCTACGACATCCCGGCCGCTTGGTGCAGCGTAAAGGGCGTGTACACCAACAAGGCGCCCGGCGGCGTGAGCTACCGCTGCTCGTTTCGCGTGACCGAGGCGGTGTACGTGATCGAGCGCATGGTCGACATCCTGGCGCAGAAGCTGGGCATCGATAAAGCCGAGATCCGTGCGAGAAACTTCATCCGGAAAGAGCAGTTTCCGTACACCTCGGCCTTCGGCTTCGAATACGACTCGGGTGACTACCAGCCCGCGCTCGACAAGGTGCTCGCCGCTGTCGACTACAAGGGCCTGCGCGCCGAACAGGCGGCCAAGCGCGCCGACCCGAACTGCCCGACCTTGATGGGCATCGGCCTGGTCGCCTTCACCGAAGTGGTGGGTGCAGGCCCGAGCAAGATGTGCGACATCCTGGGCGTCGGCATGTTCGACAGTTGCGAGATCCGCATCCATCCGACCGGCAGCGCCATCGCACGCATGGGCACCATCTCGCAGGGGCAGGGTCACCAGACCACGTATGCGCAGATCATCGCGACCGAGTTGGGCATTCCGTCGGAAATTATCCAGATCGAAGAAGGCGACACCAGCACGGCGCCGTACGGTCTCGGCACCTACGGCTCGCGCTCGACACCGGTAGCCGGTGCGGCCATTGCACTGGCCTCCCGAAAGATCCACGCCAAGGCGCGCAAGATCGCCGCGCACCTGCTCGAAGTCGGCGAGAACGATCTCGACTGGGAGATCGATCGCTTCAAGGTCAAGGGCGACGACACGCGCTTCAAGTCGATGAAAGACATCGCCTGGGCCGCCTATCACCAGGCGCCACCGGGACTCGAACCTGGGCTGGAGGCGGTGCATTACTACGACCCACCCAACTTCACGTTTCCCTTCGGCGTCTACCTGTGCGTGGTCGACATCGACCGCGGCACCGGCGAGACGAAAGTGCGTCGCTTCTACGCGCTGGACGACTGCGGCACGCGCATCAACCCGATGATCATCGAGGGCCAGATCCACGGCGGCCTGACCGAAGGCTATGCCGTCGCGATGGGCCAGCAGATGCCGTTCGATGCGCAGGGCAACCTGCTGGGCAACACGTTGATGGATTACTTTTTGCCGACCGCCGTCGAGACGCCGAAGTGGGAAACCGACTTCACCGTGACGCCGTCGCCACACCATCCGCTGGGCGCCAAGGGCGTCGCCGAATCGCCGCACGTGGGATCGATCCCGACCTTCACTTCTGCGGTGGTCGATGCCTTCGCGCATCTCGGCGTGAAGCACATGGTCATGCCGCACAGCGCCTACCGCGTCTGGCAACAACTCAAGGAAAGCGGTGTCGCGCTCTGACGGGCGCGTGCCGAATCGAACACCAAGATGGAAGTCAAACTCGACAAACGCTATCCGCTCGACGTCGATAGCGCGCGCGCCTGGAAGATCCTCAGCGACGTGCCGGCCACCGCGGGCTGCATGCCCGGTGCGGCCATCACCGACAAGCTCGACGATACGCACTACAAGGGCAACGTGAAGGTGAAGGTGGGTCCGGCCAGCGCCGCCTTTGCCGGCGACATCGAAGTGCTGGCACTCGACGCAGCTGCCATGACCTTGCAATTGCTCGGCAAGGGCGCCGACCGCGGCGGCTCGTCGGCATCGATGAACCTCACGGCCACCATCGAGCCCGGCGACACGCCCGCGACATCGGTGCTGGTGGGCCATGCCGAAGTGATCGTCAACGGGAAGTTCGCGCAGTTCGGCGGGCGCTTGATGGTGCAGGTGTCGGACATGCTGCTCGGGCAGTTCGTCGACAACTTTCGGATAGCGGCGGCGGCGCTGCCCATGCAGGGTGTTGCGACAGCGACAGCGGCAGAAGCAGCAACAGAGCCAGCGCAGACGGCAGCGACGACTGCTGCGATTTCGCCCACTCCGACCGCCACACCCTTCGTCCCTCCAGCGCCCGCCAAGGTTAACGAGATCAACGCGTTGGCGATCTTCTGGCATCTGGTCAAGGGCTGGTTCTCAGGCCTGTTCGGCGGCAAGCGCGCCTGAGCCTATGACGAGCGAAGCCGAACTGCGAGAGTCGCTCTACTGCGCCGGCTACATCGCCGACGAAGGCTTGGTGACGACGCTGTGGCTGGCCGGCGAGTTGCAGCGACCGCTGCTGATCGAGGGCGATGCCGGTGTCGGAAAAACCGCGCTGGCCAGCGCGTTGGCAAAGGCGCGCGGACACGGATTGGTGCGGCTGCAATGCCATGAAGGCCTCGACCTCTCGCAGGCTGCGTACGAATGGAATTACGGCCGCCAGCTGATGGCAATCCGGTTGAGCGAGTCACATCCGGCGGGGGCGCAAGACTTGAAGGAAGCCGATCTTTTCGCGCGCGACTACCTGCTGGAGCGCCCCTTGCTCCAGGCCATTTCCAGCGAGCAGCCGTGCGTGCTGCTGATCGACGAGATCGATCGCGCCGATGAAGCCTTCGAGGCCTTCTTGCTCGAGGTACTGGCCGATTACCAGATCACCGTGCCCGAGCTCGGCACGCTGCATGCCAAACACATTCCGCAGGTGGTGTTGACCAGCAACGGCACGCGCGAGTTGTCCGATGCGTTGCGGCGCCGCTGCCTGTATCACTACCTCGACTATCCGACGCTGGCGCGCGAAATCGCCATCGTGCGCGCGACCTTGCCGCAGGCCGAAGGCGCGCTGATCGAACAGGCGGTGGCCTTCGTGCAGCGCCTGCGCCGCGAAGACCTGGGCAAGACGCCGGGCGTCGCCGAAACGCTCGACTGGGTCCGGGCGCTGCACCGGCTGTCGTTCAAGGCGCTGCCCGACGACCCGCATGCGCTCACCGCCACGCTGGCGTGTCTCATCAAGACACGCGAAGACCGCTTCCAGATGGGCGAGGACCGTGTGCGGCAACTCATCGAAGGGCGCCGCACGGTGGGCGTGGCCGAGAAGGCGCCGCAGCCGACGGCCGATGTCGCTTCTTCTTCGACGTCGACGTCCGCTTGACCTTCGCATGACCACGCTCGCGCGCCCCCTCGAAAGCATCGCCGGCTTTGCGGCGCTGCTGCGCGACCACGGCATGAAAGTCGGCATTGGCGAGCAGCAGGCTTTCGTACAGGCGGCGTTGCGACTGCCGGTCGAGCGCGCAGCCAGGCTCGATCCGGCATGGCGTGCCATCGCCTGTCACGACGCGCGCGACTGGAAGCGCTGGCCCGAGCTGTTCGAAAGCTACTGGTATCCACAACGTGTCAAAGGGCGCGCCAAGGTCGGCGGGCCAACCCGGCCGAGCCGCAATCTGCAGCAAGTGGTGCAGAGCCTGCACGACAGCATGGACGGCGGCGTGCCTTCGTCGCGCCCCCGCAGCGCAGACACCGCACTCGATGTGCCACTGGCCATCGACGATGACGGGGCGTTGCAACGTGCTCAGGGCGGCGCGACGCGCACAGATGCCTTGCACGACCGCAGTCTGTCGCAGTGGCTGCCGCAAGACCTTGCGCTGCTGCAGCGCCTGGCCGAGCAGATCGCGCGCCGGTTGCGCAAGCGCCTGACGCGCCGCTGGCACGACGATACGCACGGCCGCCGGCTCGACATGCGCCGCACCTTGCGTGCGAGCTTGCGCACCGGCGGCTTGCCGGTGCACCCGGTCTGGCGTGCGCCGCGCCGCGAATGGCCGCGCCTCTTCATCCTGGTCGACGTCAGCCGTTCGATGGAAACGCACGCGCAACTCTTTCTGCGCATCGCACGTGCCTTCGTCTCGACCCTGAACGCCCGCGTATTCGTGTTCCACACACGCCTTGCGGAGGTCACGCCGCTGTTGCGCAGCGACTCGGCCGCAGTACAGGAAAAGGTCAACGCCGTCACCGCGGGTTTCGGCGGCGGCACGCGTATCGCGACCAGCTTCTCCGACTTCCACGCGGTACATGCACGCGCGCAACTCACGCGCAACGCGCGGGTGTGGGTGCTGTCGGATGGCTTCGATGCCGATGCGCCCGAGCGGCTGGCCCAGGAGTTGGCGCGTGTGCGCGCACGTGGCGCGCGGGTGCACTGGTTTCATCCGTCGGAAGCGCAGCCGGCTTCGGCGGCAATGGAAATGGTGGCCGCGCAGCACGGGCTGGTCGAAGGCTTCTCCCGGCTCAACAGCCTGCGCGACCTGGCAGACCTTTCAAATCATCTGCGCTGACGGCATAGGCCATCGGCATCGACGCACCCAAAGAGACAACCGAGGAATTCGACATGAGCAATGCAGACACCGTCTTCGAAGCAGCGCGCCGGATGCGGCAGACCGGCACACCCTGCGCGCTGGTCAGCGTGGTCAAGGCCCTGGCGCCGGCATCGGCGCACGTCGGCGACAAGGCCATCGTCACCGCCGATGGCGAGATGCACGGATGGGTCGGCGGCGGCTGTGCGCAGCCGGCCGTCATCCGCACCGTGCGGCAAGCCTTGCAGGACGGCCGCGCCCGCATGATCCGCATCGCGCCGGCCGAAGAAGGCCACGAACGCGACCTCGGCGACGTGCTCGAGTTCGGCATGGCGTGCCACTCGGGCGGCACGCTGGAGCTGTTCATCGACCCGCTGTTGCCGCGCGCCGAAATGGTCGTCATCGGCAGCTCGCCGGTCGCTGCCAGCCTGGTGCAGCTTGCGCCGCGTGTCGGCTTCGCGGTGACGCTGGTGGCGCAAGGCGCGAAGGTGGCCGACTATCCGGATGCATACCGCGTGATCGATCGTGACGACGCCGCCACGGTGGCACCGCAAGTCGGTGCGGATGCGTGGGTCGTGATCGCGACGCAGGGGCGGCGCGATTTGCAGGCGCTGGGCCTGGCGCTTTCGCTGAATGCACGGCAGGTGTCGTTTGTCGCGAGTGCGCGCAAGGCACAGGTGCTGAAAGACTCGCTGATCACCGCGGGAGCCGATGCCGAGGCGGTGGCCGCCATCGTCGCGCCGGCCGGTTATCCGATATCGGCTTCGACGGCTGAAGAGATCGCACTGTCGGTACTGGCCGCAGTGGTGTCGAACCGGCGGGGCGCCGCACGAGCAGCGGTGGAAGTGCTTTCCGCTGCGGTTCCGACGGTTGCGGCCGTTGCACCGAGCGCAGTGCCGGCCAAGGCCTCCTGCTGCGGAGGAGGCTGACATGGGCTGCATCCTCAAAGGCGGTGGCGGTCTCTACTCGCGCGTGGTGGTCGGCGCGGTGCTGCTGGCGGCCGGCTCGGGCAGCCGGCTCGGCGGGCGACCCAAGTCGTTGCTAGAACTGGGCGGCGTGCCGCTGATCCGGCGGCAACTGATCGCGCTGTCGGGCGCCGGCGTCGACGAGGTGGTCGTCGTGCTCGGCCACCATGCCGACGCGATCGAAGCAGCGGTGCGCGACTTCCCGGTGACGCTGGCGTACAACCCGTCTCCCGATGACGGCCAGGCATCGTCGGTGCGCATCGGCCTGCAGGCATTGGCCGGCAAGCTCGACGCGGTGATCGTCGCGCTGGCGGACCAGCCGATGATCAATGCACAGGACATCACCGCGCTGATCGGCGCCTTCAAGAAACGCGGCGACGCGTCGATGTTGGTACCGCGCGTGGCGGGCGAGCCCGGCAACCCGGTGATCTTCGAGGCCGAGCTGCGAGAACAATGGCTGGCCGGAGACGTCGATGCCGCATGCCGTCGCTGGCGCGACGCCAACCCCGAGCGCGTGCTCTGGTTCGACACCGACAACCAGCGCTACCGCGTCGACATCGACACGCCGGAAGACATCGCGCGCTTCGTCGAGCGCACCGGGCACGGTCTGCGCTGGCCGGCAGCGCTGGCGACGACCGACTGACACCTCGCTGGACTAGCGCCGGCACACGCCATGCAACGCACGAGGATGGCTCCCGCCTCCACCTTCGCGCGCGTCGATGGGGCGACAGCACGTCTGCACACGGCCCGAGCACTCGCCTGGACCATTTTGCTGACGGGCTGGATCGGCCTCGGAACCGTGGCGCAGACGCTGACGTCTGGGCCTCTGCAGGCCTTCGCAGTGCTCGCGGTATGGCTGCTGTCGATCGGCTTGTTCACTGAAGCGCTGCGCCGATTTCCGCCGCAACGATGGCTGGCCGTTGTGCTGCTGCTCGCCGCCGCGCTGTCCGCAGCGTCAGCGCTCCACGTCGCATTCCGGGGGGGAGGCACGGGCGTCGTCATCGCTGCGGCGATGAGCTGGGCGCTGCTCTTTGCATTGGCGTCGGCCACGGTCCGAGCCTGCCGCGGGCCGGACAGGCCGCAGCAGGCGTCGCCCGTCGTAGCAGGCGCCATGGGCGCGGCGCTGGCACTCTGGTGCATCGGTGATCCGACGGCTGTGAACGCCATGGGCGCCCGTCTGGCGAACGGCGCGCTGATCGCTGCGCTGCTCCTCGCCGCGCTCATGCCACGTAGCGCCGTCGCATCGAGCAGAGGCCGCAGCGCACTGCTCGATGGCTCCATACCGGCCTGGGCGCGCGCCGCCTCGGACCCATCACCGCGGTGGCCGAAGAAGGCGACGTCGCTCGTGATGTTGCCGATGATGTGCAGCTTGCCGCTGATGGTCGGCTGGTGTCGCGGCAACGGTGTCTCGCCTGAACTCGTGCTGGGTCTGCACCTTGCTGCCATGTTCGGTCCCGCCGTGCTTTTAAAGTTGGGTCACGTGACGGTTGCCGCCAGAGCACCCGCCTTCTGTGCCGTGCTGCTGGTGCTCGGCGGGACCGCGTGGGCACTTTCGCCGGGCGCGTCGGCGTGGTGGTGGCTGGCGCTGGCGCATGGCGGCGCATGGAGCGTGGCGTGGGTTGCCAGCCTCGAGGCAAGCGACGAGCGTCCCATGCGCCGCCCGGCATCGGGGTCACGCATGCTCGCAGCCGCGATGGTCGACGCTTCGGTCGTGCTGGGACTCGGCAGCGCCGTGTCGGTCGCGGGCTTCGATGCGCTGGCTGCAGCGCAAGTCGCACTGGCCGCTATTGCCGCCACTGGTTTGGCAGCGCTCGGCAGTGGGTTAATGCCGAGTACTTTTGTAGCCAAGATCCGACGCAGCGTGGACTGCTTCCGAAGACAATCGGCCGGCGCACGGTGCGCTAGGCGAGGAATTTCCGGATGGCTGTGGTTTGCGAAACGTGCGGAACGTCGAATCGGGACGCGGCCCAGTACTGTCACGGCTGCAGTGGCAAGCTGCCGGCGTTCTACGCGGTGCCCGGCCGCGCGACAGCGCCTGCGAGCTTGAGCGGTCGGCTGGTGCAGACCGGTGCCAACGGCTCGAATCGCGGGCGCGTATCACAACGACCGCCCGCCGAATCGGCGCTTTCGACCCATCGCAAATCGAAGATCCGTGTGACGCCGATCGGCCTTTCGTTGACGAGTGGACTCGTGCTGGCGCTGGTGCTCGCCATAGGGCTTATGTGGTACCTCGGGCAGTCGGCAGCGGCGCGCATTCGCGCCGGCGCATCGGTTGGTACGGCCCAGGCGG
>NZ_JASJXB010000024.1:0-72644 GCF_035018885.1 Variovorax sp. LG9.2
AAGAAGGCCTGCGCTTCGCCATCCGCGAAGGTGGCAAGACCGTCGGCTCTGGCGTCGTGGCCAAGGTCCTCGCTTAAGAAGATAACGAAGGGGTATAGCTCAATTGGCAGAGCGTCGGTCTCCAAAACCGAAGGTTGTAGGTTCGATTCCTACTGCCCCTGCCACCTGAGGTGGCAGCTCTTGAAAAGCCCGTCATGTCCTGACGGGCTTCGGCGTCTAAGGAAACACAGCCAACCATGGCAACTTCTCAAATCGAAACCGTGAGCACCGGTGCAGACAAAGCCAAATTGGCTGCGGCGGTGTTGCTGGCTGTGGGCGCCATCGTCGCGTTCTACCTGCTCACGCGCCAGGGCTCGCTGGTGCAGTGGGCCGTGTTGCTCGTGTTGCTCGCGGCAGCGGTGGGTGCATTCGCCAGTTCTGAAAACGGCCGTCAGCTCTGGGCTTTCGGGCGCGACTCCTGGCGTGAGGTCAAGAAGGTCGTCTGGCCGACGCGCAAGGAAACGATGCAAATGACGGCGTACGTGTTCGGCTTCGTCGCGATCATGTCCGTTTTCCTTTGGCTCACCGACAAGACGCTCGAATGGGTGTTTTTTGACCTCATTCTGGGTTGGAGAAAATAATGACCGAAGAAGTTGTTGAAACCACGCCGGAAGAGGTGAATCCGCTGTTGGCACCTGCTGCCAACCCGGATCTGCGCTGGTATGTGGTGCACGCTTATTCTGGAATGGAAAAGGCCGTCGAACGCAACATCCTCGAGCGCATCAGCCGCGTGGGGATGCAGGCCAAGTTCGGTCGCATTCTGGTGCCGACAGAAGAAGTCGTCGAAATCAAGAATGGTCAGAAGCGCACCACAGAGCGTCGCTTCTTCCCGGGCTACGTGCTGGTCGAAATGATCATGGACGACGAGAGCTGGCACCTGGTGAAGCACACCAACAAGGTGACGGGTTTTGTCGGCGGTGCGAAAAATCGGCCAGCCCCGATCTCGCAAAAAGAGGTCGAAGACATCGTCAATCAGATGCAGCAGGGCTCCGAGAAACCCCGTCACAAGGTCGAGTTCATGCCGGGCGAGTTCGTGCGCGTCAAGGACGGCCCGTTCACCGACTTCAATGGCACCGTCGAAGAAGTGAACTACGAGAAGAGCAAGGTCCGCGTTTCGGTCATGATCTTCGGCCGCGCGACGCCGGTCGAGCTCGAGTTCAGCCAGGTCGAAAAGACCTGAGCCAGACCTGATGCCGCCGGTCGGAAGACCGGAACCAATTTTGACCGCGCGTAGTCCGACTCGCACGCGGTTTTTATCGAAGAGTCGTTAACCCCCGGGGAGCCGAGGCTGAACCAGCCAACGCGTTATCACCCGCAAGGAGAAAAGCATGGCGAAAAAAATCGTCGGCTTCATCAAGCTGCAAGTGCCAGCTGGTAAAGCCAACCCCTCACCGCCTATCGGTCCCGCATTGGGCCAGCGCGGTTTGAACATCATGGAGTTCTGCAAGGCGTTCAACGCGCAGACTCAAGGCGTCGAGCCCGGCCTGCCGCTGCCAGTGGTCATCACTGCGTTCGCTGACAAGAGCTTTACCTTCATTATCAAGACGCCACCAGCGGGCATCCTGATCAAGAAGGCGATCAAAATTGACAAGGGTTCGGCCACGCCGCAATCCGTCAAGGTCGGCAAGATCACGCGCGCCCAGCTCGAAGAGATCGCCAAGACGAAGATGAAGGATTTGACCGCTGCCGATTTGGACGCAGCGGTTCGCACCATCGCCGGCACTGCCCGTTCGATGGGCGTGACTGTGGAGGGCGTGTAAATGTCCAAGCTCACCAAAAAACAAAAAGTGTCTGAAGGCAAAGTGGACAGCGACAAGCTGTACGCCTTGATCGAAGCTATTGGTCTCGTGAAAGACGCGGCCACCGCCAAATTCGACGAATCGATCGACGTCGCAGTGCAACTCGGCATCGACGCAAAGAAGTCGGATCAAGTCGTGCGTGGCGCTGTCGTGCTGCCCAACGGCACCGGCAAGACCAAGCGTGTGGCTGTGTTCGCCCAGGGCGCAAAGGCTGAAGAAGCCAAGGCGGCCGGCGCCGACATCGTCGGCATGGACGACCTGGCCGCGATGGTCAAGGCGGGGAATATGCCTTTCGACGTGGTCATTGCTGCGCCGGATGCCATGCGCGTCGTCGGTACGTTGGGCCAGATCCTCGGCCCACGCGGTTTGATGCCGAACCCGAAGGTCGGCACTGTGACGCCCGACGTCGCCCAAGCGGTTCGTAACGCGAAGGCAGGCCAGGTGCAGTTCCGTGTCGACAAGGCCGGCATCATCCACGGCACGATCGGACGTCGTTCTTTCGACACCGACAAGTTGCAGGGCAATCTGGTTGCACTGATCGAAGCGCTGGTGAAAGCCAAGCCGGCGACCAGCAAGGGCGTGTTCCTGCGCAAGGTGGCTGTTTCGTCGACGATGGGCATAGGTGTCCGCGTGGACACGCAAACCATCTCGGCGAGCTGAGAGAGCAAGAGAATTTGCCCTGCTGTTCGAACGGCGGGGCGATGTGGTGGGTCGCGGCAGCTTCTGTTGCCGTGGGCCATCCAAGACCGTTGGTGTGCAGGGCAGCCTGTACTTAATTGCCTCCCCCGCGCGAGAGGCGACCAGCGCAGATGGCGATCCCGCTGCAAAGGATTTGTTTCCTGAACGGTTGGTCGCTGCATGAAGCGCGTCCCGAGGCTGTGGCAAAAACCAGGCTGAGAGGCGCATTAAAAGGAGTAGACCTTGAGTCTGAATCGCAGTGAGAAAGAAGCGGTCATCGGTGACGTGACCAGCCTCGCCGCAAAAGCTCAAACGCTCGTTCTGGCGGAATACCGTGGTATCACGGTTGCCGATATGACCAAGTTGCGCAATGAAGCGCGCAGCAAGGGTGTGACTCTCAGCGTGTTTAAAAACACGCTGGCACGCCGTGCTGTCGCTGGTAGCGCATTCGAAGTCCTCGGTGACCAGATGACCGGTCCGCTGATCTACGGTTTTTCCGTCGATGCCGTGGCCGCCGCGAAAGTGGTGGCCGATTTCGCGAAGACCAACGACAAGTTGGTGATTCGCGGCGGTGCATTCGGCGGCAAAGTCCTGGACGTGAACGGCGTGAAGCAACTGGCCAGCATTCCTTCGAAGGAAGTGTTGTTGGCGCAATTGCTGGGCTTGATGCAATCCCCCATTTCCCGTACCGCTCGCGTGCTCGCGGCGCTGGCGGCGAAACGTGGCGAAGGCGCGGTAGAAGCAGCACCCGATGCACCTCCGGCAGAAGCCGAAGCGCAGCCAGCGTAAGCCGGCTTGCGTTTAAACATTTCAACCCAATTGTTAGGAAACAAAAATGGCATTCGATAAAGACGCATTTCTGACCGCGCTCGACAGCATGACGGTCCTGGAACTCAACGACCTGGTGAAAGCCATCGAAGAGAAGTTTGGCGTGAGCGCTGCTGCCATGGCAGGCCCCGCTTCCGCCGGCCCAGCCGCCGCAGTCGCTGAAGAACAAACTGAATTCAATGTCATGTTGATGGAAGCTGGCCCGAACAAGGTTTCGGCGATCAAGGCTGTGCGCGAAATCACCGGCCTGGGCTTGAAAGAAGCCAAGGATCTGGTCGAAGCCGCTCCCAAGGCTGTCAAGGAAGGCCTGTCCAAGGCTGACGCCGAAGTTGCCAAGAAGAAGCTGGAAGATGCCGGCGCCAAGGTGGAACTGAAGTAATTCGGTTTCCGCGAAGGGCTGGAGGGCTTTATGGCCCTCCAGCCTTTGCCGCTTTCAGAGCGCGTTCAAAATCCATGCTGCGGTGCGGTTTTTAACGGGCTCCGAGAGGCCACCAGAAAGTCAATTCAAGACTTTCTAGTGTCTTCTGACCCCGACTACAGAAGACCCCTTGGTTCGGGCGATGTGCAATGCATCGCCGTCCGCCAGGGCTGGTAGTGGCCAGCCGCCAGGGAGTGGTGCGAAAGCATCGACTCAAGTCGCGCAAGATCTCAAGCCCCGGAGCTCTCATGGCCCAAACGTCCGCGTACAGTTACACCGAGCGCAAGCGCATCCGAAAAAGTTTCGGCAATCGCGACAGCGTCGTCGAAATCCCTTACCTGCTGCAGATGCAGAAAGACGCGTACACCGCGTTCCTGCAAGCCGGCATCGCGCCCACCAAGCGCACCATAGAAGGTCTGCAAGCCGCTTTCACAGCGGCGTTCCCTATCGTCTCGCACAACGGTTTTGTCGAGATGAAGTACCTCGAATACAACCTGGCGAAACCGGCGTTCGATGTGCGCGAATGCCAGACCCGCGGGTTGACCTTCGCCTCGGCCGTGCGCGCCAAGGTTCAACTCATCATCTATGACCGCGAGTCGTCGACTTCGCAGTCGAAGGTGGTGAAAGAAGTGAAGGAACAAGAGGTCTACATGGGCGAAGTACCGCTCATGACCGAGAAGGGTTCCTTCATCGTCAACGGTACCGAGCGCGTCATCGTGTCGCAGCTGCACCGTTCTCCGGGCGTGTTTTTCGAGCACGACAAGGGCAAGACCCATTCGAGCGGCAAGCTGCTGTTCTCGGCCCGCGTGATTCCTTACCGCGGCTCGTGGCTCGACTTCGAATTCGACCCGAAGGACATGCTGTACTTCCGCGTCGACCGTCGCCGCAAGATGCCTGTCACGATCCTGTTGAAGGCCATCGGCCTGAACCCGGAATCGATCCTCGCGAACTTCTTCGTGAATGACAACTTCCGCCTGATGGACAGCGGCGCGCAGATGGAGTTCGTGTCCGAACGCCTGCGCGGTGAAGTCGCCCGTTTCGACATTACCGACAAGTCCGGCAAGGTCGTGGTCGCCAAAGACAAGCGCGTTACCGCGCGCCACACGCGTGAACTGGAAGAGTCGAAGACCACGCACATCAGCGTGCCGGAAGACTTCCTGGTTGGCCGCGTCATTGCCCGCAACATCGTCGAAGCCGACACCGGCGAAATTCTGGCCAAGGCCAACGATGAGCTGACCGAAGCGCTGCTGAAGAAGCTGCGCACAGCGGGTGTTCAAGACATCCAGGTGATTTACACCAACGAACTCGACCAGGGCGCGTACATCTCGCAAACCCTTCGCATCGACGAAACCGTTGACGAGTTCGCAGCGCGTGTGGCCATCTACCGCATGATGCGTCCCGGCGAGCCGCCGACGGAAGACGCGGTGCAAGCGCTGTTCCAGCGTCTGTTCTACAACCCGGACACGTACGATCTTTCGCGCGTCGGCCGTATGAAGTTCAACGCCAAGGTCGGTCGCGACGAGTCGACCGGTCCGATGGTGTTGACCAACGAAGACATCCTGGCAGTGGTCAAGATCCTCGTCGACCTGCGCAATGGCAACGGCGAAGTCGACGACATCGACCACCTCGGCAATCGACGGGTACGTTGCGTCGGCGAACTGGCCGAAAACCAGTACCGCACCGGTTTGGCACGGATCGAAAAGGCCGTGAAGGAACGTTTGGGTCAAGCGGAGCAAGAGCCGCTGATGCCGCACGACCTGATCAACAGCAAGCCGATCTCGGCGGCGTTGAAAGAGTTCTTCGGCGCTTCGCAGCTGTCGCAGTTCATGGACCAGACGAACCCGCTGTCCGAAATCACCCACAAGCGCCGCGTGTCGGCTCTTGGCCCGGGCGGTCTGACGCGTGAACGTGCCGGCTTCGAAGTGCGCGACGTGCACGTGACCCATTACGGCCGCGTGTGCCCGATCGAAACGCCTGAAGGCCCGAACATTGGCCTGATCAATTCGCTGGCTCTGTACGCCCGCCTGAACGAATACGGCTTCATCGAAACGCCCTACCGTCGCGTGGCTGACAGCAAGGTCACGATGGACATCGACTACTTGTCGGCCATCGAAGAAGGCAAGTACGTCATTGCCCAGGCCAATGCGGTTCTGGACAAGGACGGCAAGCTGACCGGTGACCTGGTTTCCGCACGTGAAGCCGGCGAATCGATCCTGGTCGGTGCCGAGCGCGTTCAGTACATGGACGTGTCGCCGGCGCAGATCGTGTCGGTCGCGGCATCCCTGGTGCCGTTCCTGGAGCACGACGATGCCAATCGCGCATTGATGGGTGCCAACATGCAGCGTCAGGCCGTGCCTGTGCTGCGCCCTGAAAAGCCGTTCGTCGGCACCGGCATCGAGCGCGTTTCCGCGGTCGACTCCGGTACCGTGGTGACGGCCACCCGCGGCGGCGTGGTCGACTATGTCGATGCGACCCGTGTCGTGGTGCGCGTGAACGACGCCGAAGCGGCGGCCGGTGAAGTCGGTGTGGACATCTACAACCTGATCAAGTATCAGCGTTCGAACCAGAACACCAACATTCATCAGCGCCCGATCGTGGCGCGTGGAGACCACATTTCCAAGGGCGACGTGGTGGCCGACGGCGCATCGACCGACCTCGGCGAACTGGCCCTCGGCCAGAACATGCTGATCGCGTTCATGCCATGGAACGGCTACAACTTCGAAGACTCAATCCTGATCAGCGAACGGATCGTCGCCGAAGACCGCTACACCTCGATTCACATCGAAGAGCTGGTGGTCATGGCGCGCGACACCAAGTTGGGTGCCGAAGAAATTACCCGCGACATCCCGAACCTTGCCGAGCAACAGCTCAACCGGCTGGACGAATCCGGGATCATCTACGTCGGTGCCGAAGTGCAGCCGGGCGATACGCTGGTGGGCAAGGTCACGCCGAAGGGCGAGACCACACTGACGCCTGAAGAAAAGTTGCTCCGCGCCATCTTCGGCGAGAAGGCATCCGATGTGAAGGACACCTCGCTGCGGGTGGATCAGGGCTCGCAAGGCACCGTGATCGACGTGCAGGTGTTCACCCGCGAAGGCATCGTGCGCGACAAGCGTGCGCAGCAGATCATCGACGACGAACTCAAGCGCTTCCGCCTCGACCTGAACGACCAGCTTCGCATCGTCGAAGCCGATGCGTTCGACCGTATCGAGAAGCTGCTGACCGGCAAGGCTGCGAATGGTGGCCCGAACAAGCTGGCCAAGGGCACCAAGCTCGACAAGGCGTACCTTACGTCGGTCGAGAAGTTCCACTGGTTCGACATCCGCCCAGCGGACGACGAAGTGGCCTCGCAGCTTGAATCGATCAAGAACTCGCTGGAGCAAACACGTCACAGCTTCGATCTGATGTTCGAAGAGAAGCGCAAGAAGCTGACGCAAGGCGACGAGCTGCCGGCTGGCGTGCTGAAGATGGTCAAGGTCTACCTGGCCGTCAAGCGCCGCCTGCAACCCGGCGACAAGATGGCCGGCCGTCACGGCAACAAGGGCGTCGTGTCCAAGATCGTTCCGGTCGAAGACATGCCCCACATGGCCGACGGCACGCCGTGCGACATCTGCCTGAACCCGCTGGGCGTGCCTTCGCGCATGAACGTGGGCCAGGTCCTCGAAGTGCATTTGGGCTGGGCCGGCAAGGGCATCGGTCAGCGCATCGGCGACATGCTGCAAGCCGAGGCCAAGGTGGCCGAAGTGCGCAAGTTCATGGACCAGTTCTACAACGGCTCCGGCCGCAAGGAAGACCTGGCGCAACTGAGCGACAGCGATGTGCTGGCGATGGCCGCCAATCTGGCGGCCGGCGTGACCTTCGCGACGCCGGTGTTCGACGGCGCTTCGGAAGAAGAAATCCGCGGCATGCTGAAGCTCGCTTATCCGGAAGAGATCGCCAAGCTCAAGGGTCTCACCGACACGCGCACGCAGGCCTACCTGTACGACGGCCGCACGGGTGATCAGTTCGATCGTCCGGTCACCATCGGCTACATGCACTTCCTGAAGCTTCACCATTTGGTGGACGACAAGATGCACGCGCGCTCGACCGGTCCGTACTCGCTCGTTACGCAACAACCGCTGGGCGGCAAGGCTCAGTTCGGTGGTCAGCGTTTCGGCGAAATGGAAGTGTGGGCACTCGAAGCCTACGGCGCTGCCTACGTCCTGCAGGAAATGCTGACGGTGAAGTCCGACGACGTTGTGGGCCGTACCAAGGTGTACGAGAGCATCGTCAAGGGCGAACACTCCATCGAAGCCGGCATGCCGGAATCGTTCAATGTGCTGGTCAAGGAAATTCGTTCCCTCGGCCTCGACATCGAACTCGAACGTTCATAAGCAGAAAAGGAAAGAGTCACATGAAGTCACTACTCGACCTGTTCAAGCAATTCACGCCCGATGAGCATTTCGATGCCATCAGCATCCGCATGGCTTCACCCGAGAAGATCCGTTCGTGGTCTTTCGGTGAAGTGAAGAAGCCGGAAACGATCAACTACCGCACGTTCAAGCCCGAGCGCGACGGCCTGTTCTGCGCGAAGATTTTTGGCCCTATCAAGGACTACGAATGCCTTTGCGGCAAGTACAAGCGTCTTAAGCATCGCGGTGTCATCTGCGAGAAGTGCGGCGTTGAAGTCACGCAGACCAAGGTGCGCCGCGAGCGCATGGGTCACATCGATCTGGCCGCACCTTGCGCCCACATCTGGTTCCTGAAGTCGCTGCCATCGCGTCTGGGCCTGGTGCTCGACATGACGCTGCGCGACATCGAACGCGTGCTGTATTTCGAAGCGTACGTGATCACCGACCCCGGCATGACCCCGCTGAAGAAGCGCGAGATCATGTCCGAAGACGACTACGACACCAAGCGCAAGGAATTCGGTGACGAGTTCACTGCCAAGATGGGCGCCGAAGGCATCAAGGATCTGCTCGAAGGCATCGAGCTCGACAGCGAGATCGAACGCCTGCGCGGCGACCTGACCGGTTCCGAAGTCAAGGTCAAGAAGAACTCCAAGCGCCTCAAGGTGCTCGAAGCCTTCCGCAAGTCGGGCATCAAGCCCAACTGGATGGTGCTCGACGTGCTGCCGGTGCTGCCGCCGGACCTGCGTCCGCTGGTGCCGCTCGACGGTGGCCGTTTTGCGACCTCCGACCTGAACGACCTGTATCGACGCGTCATCAACCGCAACAGCCGCCTGCGCCGTCTGCTGGAACTGAAGGCGCCGGAAATCATTGCGCGCAATGAAAAGCGGATGCTGCAGGAAGCCGTCGACTCGCTGCTGGACAACGGTCGTCGCGGCAAGGCAATGACGGGCGCCAACAAGCGTGCACTCAAGTCGCTTGCCGACATGATCAAAGGCAAGAGCGGTCGTTTCCGCCAGAATTTGCTGGGCAAACGGGTCGACTACTCGGGTCGTTCGGTCATCGTGGTGGGTCCGACCCTCAAGCTGCATCAGTGCGGCTTGCCAAAGCTGATGGCGCTCGAACTGTTCAAGCCCTTCATCTTCTCGCGCCTCGAGGCCATGGGCATCGCGACGACGATCAAGGCGGCCAAGAAGGAAGTCGAATCCGGCACGCCGGTGGTTTGGGACATTCTGGAAGAGGTGATCAAAGAGCACCCGATCATGCTGAACCGTGCACCCACGCTGCACCGGTTGGGCATTCAGGCGTTCGAGCCGATCCTGATCGAAGGCAAGGCGATCCAGCTGCACCCACTCGTTTGCGCGGCTTTCAATGCCGACTTCGACGGTGACCAGATGGCCGTCCACGTGCCGTTGTCGGTTGAAGCGCAGATGGAAGCCCGCACCTTGATGCTGGCCTCCAACAACGTGCTGTTCCCGGCCAACGGCGAACCATCGATCGTGCCGTCGCAAGACGTGGTGCTGGGTCTGTACTACACGACCCGCGACCGCATCAACGGCAAGGGCGAGGGCCTGATCTTCTCCGACATCGGCGAAGTTCAGCGTGCACTCGACGCCGACGTGGTCGAGCTGACCGCCCGCGTGGCGGTGCGCATCACCGAGTACGCCAAGGACAAGGAAACCGGCGAATTCACCGCGTCGACCTCGCTCGTCGACACGACCGTAGGCCGTGCGTTGCTGTCCGAGATCCTGCCGAAGGGCCTGCCGTTCTCGAACATCAACAAGGCGCTGAAGAAGAAAGAAATTTCCAAGCTCATCAACGTCTCGTTCCGCAAGTGCGGTTTGAAAGAGACAGTGGTGTTCGCCGACAAGCTGTTGCAGAACGGTTTCCGTCTCGCCACCAAAGCCGGTATCTCGATCGCCATCGACGACATGCTGGTGCCCGCCGAAAAGCACGGCATCATTGAGCGCTCGGCCAAGGAAGTGAAAGAGATCGAGCAGCAATACGTCTCGGGTCTGGTGACCTCTGGCGAGCGCTATAACAAGGTGGTCGACATCTGGGGCAAGGCGGGCGACGAAGTGTCGAAGGTCATGATGTCCAAGCTCTCGAAAGAGCGCGTCATCGATCGCCATGGCAAGGACGTCGAGCAAGAGTCCTTCAACTCGATCTACATGATGGCCGACTCGGGCGCTCGCGGTTCCGCTGCGCAGATTCGCCAGGTTGCCGGCATGCGCGGTTTGATGGCCAAGCCCGACGGCTCGATCATCGAAACGCCCATCACCGCGAACTTCCGCGAAGGTCTGAACGTGCTGGAGTACTTCATCTCCACCCACGGTGCCCGTAAGGGCCTGGCCGATACGGCATTGAAGACGGCCAACTCGGGTTACCTGACGCGTCGTTTGGTCGACGTGACGCAAGACTTGGTGGTCATCGAGCAGGACTGCGGTACGCACGGTGGTTACCTCATGCGCGCCATCGTCGAAGGCGGTGAAACCATCGAATCGTTGCGGGACCGAATCCTCGGTCGTTCGGCGGCCGAAGACGTGCTGCATCCGGAAAATCGTTCGGTGCTGCTGAAGGCCGGCGAGATGTTCGACGAGGACAACATCGAAGTGCTCGAGGCGCAAGGCGTCGACGAAGTCAAGGTGCGGACCGCGCTCACGTGCGAAACGCGTTTTGGTATCTGCGCCACCTGCTACGGACGAGATCTCGGTCGCGGCGGCCTGATCAACATCGGCGAAGCTGTCGGTGTGATCGCGGCGCAGTCGATCGGCGAACCCGGCACGCAGCTGACGATGCGGACCTTCCACATCGGCGGTGCGGCATCGCGTTCGGCGATCGCTTCCAGCGTCGAAGCAAAGTCCAACGGCACGATCGGTTTCAACGCCACGATGCGCTACGTGACCAACGGCAAGGGCGATCTGGTCGTCATCTCGCGTTCGGGCGAAATCGTGATTCACGACGAGCATGGCCGTGAGCGCGAGCGTCATAAGGTGCCGTACGGCGCCATCCTGGCGGTGAAGGCGGATCAGCAAGTCAAGGCTGGCCATGTGCTCGCCAACTGGGACCCGCTGACGCGCCCGATCATTACGGAGTTCGCCGGCAAGACCCAGTTCGAGAACGTTGAAGAAGGTCTCACGGTTGCCAAGCAGGTCGACGAAGTGACCGGTCTGTCGACCCTGGTCGTGATCGATCCGAAGCGTCGCGGTGCCACCAAGGTGGTTCGTCCTCAGGTCAAGCTGATCGACGGCACGGGCAACGAAGTGAAGATCCCCGGCACCGACCACTCGGTGACGATCGGCTTCCCGATCGGCTCACTGGTCCAGATCCGCGACGGCCAGGACGTGGGCCCTGGCGAAGTGCTGGCGCGCATTCCGGTCGAAGGTCAGAAGACGCGCGACATCACCGGCGGTCTGCCGCGTGTGGCGGAGCTGTTCGAAGCCCGTTCACCGAAGGACAAGGGCATGCTGGCCGAGATGACCGGTACCGTGTCGTTCGGTAAAGAGACCAAGGGCAAGATTCGCCTGCAGATCACCGATCCCGAAGGCGGCGTCTATGAAGACCTCGTGCCGAAGGAAAAGAACATCCTGGTCCACGAAGGCCAGGTGGTGAACAAGGGCGAGTCTGTGGTCGACGGACCGGCCGATCCGCAGGACATCCTGCGCCTGCTGGGCTCGGAAGAACTCGCGCGCTACATCGTGGACGAAGTGCAGGACGTGTATCGCTTGCAAGGCGTGAAGATCAACGACAAGCACATCGAGGTGATCGTTCGCCAGATGCTGCGTCGGGTCGTTGTCGACAACATCGGCGACACCAACTACATCTCCGGAGAACAGGTCGAACGCAGCGAAATGCTCAACACCAACGACGCCCTGCGCGCCGCTGACAAGATCCCCGCGACGTTCACCAACCTGCTGCTGGGTATCACGAAGGCATCGCTGTCGACCGACTCGTTCATCTCCGCGGCTTCCTTCCAGGAAACCACGCGCGTGCTGACCGAAGCGGCCATCATGGGCAAGCGCGACGAACTGCGCGGCCTGAAGGAAAACGTCATCGTCGGCCGCCTGATTCCCGCAGGCACCGGCATGGCGTACCACCAGGCACGCAAGGTCAAGGACGCCATGGACGAGGCAGAGCGCCGCGCGATCGCCGATTCGGAAGCGGCCGAACTGGCTGGCAATTCCAGCGACGACACTGCGACGGCCGACGCGGGCGAAGGCGCCGCAGCCGAGTAATCGGCCCCACGCGCTACCGCGCGTTAGCATGCCGGCATGACCGGTATCCGACGCCCTCCCTCCGCTTGCGGACGGAGGGCGTTTTTCATTCTGTTCCGGCGATGAGTGCGGCCCCTGATTCATTGGCTTTCTGGATCGGCTGTGCGCTGTTGCTGTTCTGGTTCGTCGGTGCCTACAACCGGATGGTCAGGCTGCGTTCTGCGGCCTTCCAGGCGTATGCGATCCTCGACGCCGCATTGCTGCGGCAACTCGAGTTCGTCCAGGCCAACGCGGCCGTCGGGGCGGAGTCTTTGCTGGCAGCCACCACGCAGCTCACCACACTGCTGGCAGCGACGCGGATGCGCCCGCTCGACCCCGAGCGCATCGACGCGCTCGGGACGGCCCTTAACGTCATGCTGTCGGCATGGCAGCGCCTGCATCCCGACGATGTCGTCAGCTTCGATGCCGAGGGCACGCTGTCGCGACCTGCGCCTCTGAAGGGCGTCGACGAAGCGCCGTCATCACCATTTCTCAGCCGCTTCATTGCATGGCCGGAACCATCGGCTGCAGCGGAGATTGCGCGCGGGCAGTTCAACACGGCCGTTGCGCAATACAACGCTGCCATTCGGCAGTTTCCCCCTGTGCTCATCGCCTGGATCACGCGGTTGCGTCCGGCGGCGCCCTTGCTTTGACGCCTTGGACCTCGCCGCAGCGGCGGCAGCTCGCGCGCCCCGTTACCATGGCGGCAACTTGCCCGATCTCACAGACCCCTCCAGCGGCACTGCGCCGAACCAGCCGCCGCTTTGGCGCCAATTGCAGCTGACAGCGATGGCCCTGGCCGCCATCCGGAGCGGCGTGTCCGGCTCCGTCGCCTTCGAAAATGTGGAGACCGCCATGCGGCCCGGCGTGCAGGCGCTCGGCTTCCAGGTGCTGCGATGGCTCGGGCGCGCCGAGGCGCTGCGTCGGCACCTCGCCAAACGCACGCCACCACCGGCCGCCGACGCGCTGCTTTGCACCGCATTGGCTTTGGCGTGGGACGTTGGCCGTGCGCCGTACGAGCCCTTTACTTTGGTCGATCAAGCCGTCGAGGCCGCCAAGCGCAACCCCGCCACGCGTGCCCAAGCGAGCTTCATCAACGCCTGCTTGCGGCGCTTTCTGCGAGAGCGCGACGAGCTGGTCGAGGTGACGGAACGCGAGCCGGTCGCGCAGTGGAACCATCCGCGCTGGTGGATTGAGCGGCTGCGGCGCGACCATCCGCGCGATTGGCAGCGCGTGCTTACGGCCGACAACCTGCAAGCGCCGCTGACGTTGCGCGTCAATCTCCGCAAGACGTCGGTTGCCGACTACCTGGTCGCCCTGACAGCCGACAGGCAGACCGCCAAGGCCGTGGGCACGAGCGGCGTGCAATTGGGCCGCGCGCGACCTGTGCTGCAACTGCCCGGCTTTGCCAAAGGCGAAGTGTCGGTTCAGGACGCCGCCGCGCAGCTCGCCGCGCCGCTGCTGCTCGAAGGCTTCGATCTGGCGTCCGGGGCGCGTCTGCGAGTGCTCGACGCCTGCGCCGCGCCCGGCGGCAAGACTGCGCACCTGCTGGAGCTCGACCGTGGACGCGGCCTCGATGTCACCGCGCTCGAAATCGACGCCGCGCGCACTGGCCGTATCCAGGAAACGCTGACGCGGCTCGGATTGCAGGCGAATATCGTCGTGGCCGACGCTGCGCGACCGGAAAATTGGTGGGACGGTACGCCATTCGATGCCATCCTGCTCGACGCGCCTTGCACGGCGTCGGGCATCGTGCGTCGCCATCCGGACGTCCGATGGCTGCGCCGTGAGAGCGACATCGAGCAGCTGGCGGCCCAGCAAGCCCAGCTGCTGGCCGCACTCTGGCCGCTGGTGCGGGCTGGAGGACGTCTTGTCTACTGCACCTGTTCGGTTTTTCGTGAAGAGGGCTCGCACCAGATCGATGCGTTTCTTGCGCACAACACCGACGCCCGATTGCGACCTTCGCCCGGCCATTTGCTACCCCAAAGCGCCGGGATTGCCCATGCCGTCCCGGACAATGCCTTGGGTGAACACGACGGTTTCTTCTACGCCCTGCTCGAAAAGCGCACCGGCTGAGTTGCGCGCTCTGGCAGCGGTCGGTTTGCCGATGCGCCGGCGTCAGATCGTCGCGCTCGCAGCATTGCTTGTCATTGGCACGCTGGCAGGTGTGACGAAGCCCGCCTTGGCCGACTCGCCCCAAGCCTCCATTACTCAAATGCGGCTGGAGGAGGCCGACGACGGCATCTATTTGACCGCGCAGGTCCAGTTCGAACTGCCCCTGGGCGTCGGTGAGGTGCTCGACAAAGGTATCGCTATCTATTTCGTGGTCGACGCGGAGCTTTATCGTGAGCGTTGGTACTGGGCGGATCGCAAGGTCGGGTCGGCCACGCGCCACATGCGGCTGGCTTACCAGCCACTCAGCCGGCGCTGGCGGCTCAACGTGTCGTCGGTGCCTATCGCGAATGCGGGTTTGGGCGTGTCCTTGAACCAGAACTTCGACAGCCTGCCCGAAGCTCTGGACGCGATCAAACGCGTCGGAAGGCTTCGGCTGGCCGACCGGAGCGAGGTTGGCGACGAGGCGACGCAGCCCGTGCAGTTCAGTTTCAGGCTCGACACCACGCAACTTCCGCGGCCGTTCCAGATCGGCGTGGCGGGGCAGGCCGACTGGAACATCGTGGTCGAACGCAGCGCGCGCCTGGCACTGGAGAAACTGAAGTGAGTAGCGGAAATGGCGGCCCTCGCGGCGGCGCGTCGTCACCCGCTGCGCGCCGTTCGCGCGCCGTGCGCTGGGCCGTCGGCGTAGGGGTCGCACTGGTTGCGGCCATCGGCTTGGTGCTGATCTTCCTGCTTGCGCAGGCGACCAACAACCGCGCGCTCTACGAGCAGAACTACGCGCGCCTCTTCGGGATTAACGTCGTGGTCGCGGCGCTACTGGTGCTGGTGATCGGTTGGGTCGCTTTCAGGCTGTTGCGCCGGTTGCAGCAGGGCAAGTTCGGCAGCCGGTTGCTCATCAAGCTGGCGGCCATCTTCGCGCTCGTTGGCGTCGTACCGGGCGCGCTGGTGTACGTGGTGTCCTATCAATTCGTCGCAAGGTCGATCGAAAGCTGGTTCGACGTCAAGGTAGAGGGCGCGCTCGACGCCGGGCTGAACCTCGGCCGTGCCACGCTCGATTCCTTGTCCGACGAGCTCGCTTCCAAAGCACGCGTCGCCAGTAGCCAACTCGCCGAGGTATCCGATGCGAGCGCCGGCCTGCTGCTCGAGCGTATTCGCGACCAGTTGGGCGCCAGCGACGTGGTGCTCTGGACGGGCACCGGGCAACTGGTCGCCAGTGCCGGCGCCTCGCGCTTTCAGCTCAGTCCCGAGCGACCGACGCAGCAGCAGTTTCGACAGGTGCGCGCCGATCGACCGATCGCGCACATCGAAGGGCTGGACGAAGTGCCGGCACCGGGCACCAATGCGCCACCCGCCGCCACCATTCGTGCCCTGGCGCTGGTCCAGCGACCGGGCTTCGATTTCAATACCGAGCCTCGCTACCTGCAAGTGACGCAACCTCTGCCGCCCGCCGTCGTTGCCAACGCGCTGGCGGTGCAGGAAGCCAACCGCGAATACCAGGAGCGAGCGCTGGCGCGCGAGGGCCTTCGGCGCATGTACATCGGTACGCTCACGCTCAGTCTGTTCCTGGCGGTGTTCGGCGCCGTGCTGCTGGCGGTGCTGTTCGGCACCCAGCTGGCGCGACCATTGCTGGTATTGGCCGACGGCGTGAGGCAGGTCGCAGCTGGCGATCTGCGACCGACCGCAGTGTTGCAAGGCAGGGACGAGCTTGGTGGGCTGACGCGCTCTTTCGCCGTCATGACGCAACAGCTGTCGGACGCCCGCGGCGCGGTCGAAAAGACGATGGGGCAGCTCGACGCCGCGCGGGCCAATCTCCAGACCATTCTCGACAACCTCACCTCGGGCGTGATCGTGTTGGACGCGAGGGGCACGATGCTCTCGATCAACCCCGGCGCCACGCGTGTTCTGCGGGCGCCGCTGGCCGCATTCGAAGGTCGCTTGCTGAGCGAAGTGCCGGGCCTGACCGAGTTTGGGCAAGACGTGCAGCAGCAGTTCGACGACTTCCAGGTCGAGCGCCTGCAGCATGGGCTGGACCATTGGCAGCATGCTTTCGAGTTGCACGCTTCGGGCAACGGCCTGTCGCAGGACGCCATCAATCTCGTGGCGCGGGGGGCGGAGCTGCCGGGCGCCGCTCGGCTTCTGGTGTTCGACGACATCTCCGAAATCGTGTCGGCACAGCGCGCGCAGGCATGGGGCGAGGTGGCGCGGCGGCTGGCACATGAAATCAAGAATCCGTTGACGCCGATTCAGCTGTCGGCAGAGCGGCTGGAGATGAAGTTGTCTGGCAAGGTGGCAGCGCCTGAACAGGCGATCCTCACCAAATCGGTCAAGACCATCGTCGACCAGGTCGACGCGATGAAGCGGCTGGTCAACGAGTTTCGTGACTACGCCCGCCTGCCCGCTGCAGACCTCAAGGCGGTCGATCTCAACGCACTCGTCGGCGACGTGCTCCAACTGTATGGTGCCGAGAACGCGCCTATCGCCGTGTTGTCCGAACTCGACCCGCGTTGCCCGCCGATTCGAGGCGATGCACAACAGATTCGGCAGGTGATTCACAACCTTTTACAAAATGCTCAGGACGCGGCGGAAACGGCTGCCCACAGTCTCGGTCGCGCCGGCGAGATCAGCATTCGCACGCGCCTTTCCGACTCCGGCCAACGGGTGCGATTGACGGTGCAGGACAGTGGGCCGGGCTTCGCCGAGAACATCCTGAAAAGAGCGTTTGAACCCTATGTCACGACCAAGACCAAAGGCACCGGTCTCGGGCTCGCGGTGGTCAAGAAAATCGCCGATGAACACGGTGCGCGCATCGAGCTGAGCAACCGCGTGTCCGACGGAGCTGTAGCAGGAGCGCAAGTCTCGTTATCATTCGCGTTGGCAGGCGATCCGCAATAGCGGTCGCTCACACCGAAGACGCAAAGTCTTTCTTTGGCGAGCGGGCCTCATACCGGCGCAGTAAACAAGCATTCATGGCAAATATCCTCGTGGTCGACGACGAGCTGGGCATACGAGACCTGCTCTTCGAAATTCTCAATGACGAAGGCCACAACGTGGAACTCGCAGAGAACGCAGCCGAGGCGCGCGCCGCACGGCTGCGCGCTCGGCCCGATCTCGTGCTGCTCGACATCTGGATGCCGGACACCGATGGCGTCACGCTCTTGAAGGAGTGGTCGACAGCTGGCTTGCTCAGCATGCCGGTCGTGATGATGAGCGGCCACGCGACCATCGACACGGCAGTGGACGCTACCCGCATCGGCGCGTTCGCTTTCCTCGAAAAGCCGATCACGATGCAGAAGCTGCTCAAGGCAGTCGAACAGGGTCTCGCTCGCGAGAGCGCACGTCGGGCTGCTGCGAACGTGGTGCCGGCTGCCGCATCGAGCAGCTTCGCTGCAGCGCTGACCACTGTGAGTGACAGCACGATGGTGCCGCCCCCCCTGCACATCCCAGCTACGGACCCAGGCCCCCAATCGAACCAAAGCTTCGACCTCGACCGCCCATTGCGTGACGCACGCGACGGCTTCGAAAAGGCGTACTTCGAATTTCACCTCGCCATGGAAAACGGTTCCATGACGCGAGTTGCCGAGAAGACCGGCCTTGAACGCACGCACCTCTATCGCAAACTCAAACAACTTGGCGTCGACCTTTCTAGGGGCCGCCGCAGCGCGGTATAATTTGAGGCTGCATTCGAGCTTGCAAGAGCTTGTGTGTATGGCCCGGTAGCTCAGTTGGTAGAGCAGCGGATTGAAAATCCGCGTGTCGGTGGTTCGATTCCGCCCCAGGCCACCAAATTGAAATCAACGGATTGCGCGTCAGCGCAATCCGTTTTTTTATGCGGGCCGCAGTGGCGGGCCGCCTCACCCCATGACAGCTGCGTAAGACCGGCAATCCGCCGCATAGCAAGTGCAGGCAGCGGCTTCCAGGCCTTTGCGATCGAGCACTGTCACGTCACCACGGTGATAGCTGATCAGCCCATCGCGCCGCAATGCGCTCGCTGCAGAAGTGATTCCCACCCTTCGAACGCCGAGCATGTAGGCCAGAAATTCATGCGTGACACGAAAACCGTCCGAGGCTGCTCGGTCCTGGCTCATCAAGAGCCAACGGGCCAATCTTGGTTGCACGGAGTGAAAGCGCACACAGGCGGTCGATACAGCGAGCTGAGCCATCAGCACATGGAGATAACGAAAGACCGCGCTTTGCAACGCCGGGCTTTGGCTCAGCTCGGCGCGAAAGGCGCGAGCATTGATCCGCAATGCCGACCCGGTACCTTGTACCAGCGCGTGCAGAGGCTGCGAAGCCACGCCGAGCGCCAGATGCGCACCCAGCATGCCTTCTTGTCCGACCATTCCGACCTCTATGCCTTGGTTCCCATCGATGACGGACACCAGCGAGATAAAGCCCTCCGTCGGAAAGTAAACGTGACGCGTGGACGTTTTGGCTTCGCAAAGGACTTCGGACAGTACCAGCGGGTGCGGTTCGCAGATTGCGATGAGCCTGGAACGGGCGGCGCGCGGCAGCCGCTCGATCATTTGATTCGACGAAGTGGGCAAGAAGGCTTTCGGTTGCTGGCGCCTCCGAAAGGGGGAGGAGCCAGCAGTTGCAGGCCGTGTCGCGAATGCCGTTTCGAAGCGAACGGACAGTATGAGGCCGGTCGATAGGCGCCGCGAAACCGTTTGTCATTGCACGTGCCCTCGTGCTGCACGCACGTTCGCTTGCGTACAGACCGATTCAACTTGCGGGTCTACAAGAGTAACTCAAGCTTGCAACATTCAGACGGAGACTCCAAGCCATGAACGACGATGGTTTTGCTGCGGACTATTCCGTCGATGATGCGATGGGCACTACGACGGTGCCGCACATGCCATCGAGCAGTGTCAGCGCGTCGTTCGATGCATGGGTGCAGCTGACCGAGGCTTTCGCCGAGCAGATGCGCTTGCTCGAAACCGGGGCTGCATCCGCGCGTCCCGAGGCCATTCGCCTCGGACATTTGCTGGAGCAGATCAATCACGAACTGCATGTCGACAAGCAGCTGGGCTTGCCGGGCCGCATCGACCCGAGCTGGAGTTCAGCGCCGGCGCCGGTACGCTAGGGTTGCGCTAGAAGTCGACCAGGCTCAGGCCGATGCTCAGCACAGTGCGTTTGCGGTTGTAGTCGACCAGCGTATCGCCGTACCCATGGAACAGCTGCGTATGAAAGCGCAGGTTGCTCCTGGTCGGATCGCCGATGGCCTTGAGCCACTCGAAGCGCACCGACCCGCGGCCACTGTCGCGCAGGTTGTTGCGCACCGTGACGCCGAGCGTGTTGTCGCGATTCAAGTTCCAGCGGCCGGTGATCTCAGCGCGACCGACAAAGTTCTCGATATCCGGGTTGTCGTCGCTCTGGGCGCTCTCGTTGATGCGCTTCCAGATGCGGCCGGTGACGGTAAAGCGGTCATCCAATTCCATGCCGCCCATCAGGTACGTACGGTTCCAGCTGCGCGACAGCGGCAGGCTCTGGCCATTCGAGTTGTGTACCAGACCGAGGCCGGCATAGCGCCATCTCCACCCCCCGGGTAAGGCGAAGTCGGTGGGGTAGACGTACATCAGCTCAGGCTCATGGTCGGTAGTGCGAAAGGGGCGCGACAGCTCGCTGTTGAAAATCTGCCAGGTCGATTGCTGCGAGTAGCCGAACCAGAGCGAATCCTTTTTTTGTGGATCGTTTTGCGTCAGCAGGCCTTGCGCCAGTTTGGTTCTGATCGAGACGCCGATGCGCATCTCGTTGGCCTGGTACGCGGTCGCGGTGCCGGTGTGACCTTCGGCCGGTGACGTCGGGATTTCCGGCTTGTCGCTGGCCGCTGAAAACGAGACATTGATCGGGCGATAGCCACGGAACACGAAGGTGCCGCAGTCGCTGCCGTTCTCCAACTCCCAGAAGCGCGACAGCTCGGAATATTGGCGGTCGCGGCAACCTTCTTCGGTGCTGACCGACACCACGCGGGTTGCCGGTATGGACGCATCGACGGGGGTGGCCGGCTGTGTCGTGGCCAGCACGGGCGGCGCGGTCGGTACGGACGTCGGTGGCAGAGTCTGCTGCTGAGCCCAACGGTCGTAGCACGCGAGCCGTGCGTCGTTGCTCGCCCCCAGCGCGCTGCACTGCTGCCAGGTGAGTTGCGCGCTGGCGAGTTGGCTCGGTGGCTTGTCCGCAGCTTGCGCCTTTGCGCCTGCGAAGCCAAATAGGGCCAGCAGCGCGGCGAGCGTACGAATGTTTGAAGTCATTGCTGTCCTTGCGATCATCGATATGTGCCGGTCTTGTGGAGCACGAACGGATGCGTGCTCTCGTCGGCGACGTTGCGCCACGTCCCCCTGAATTCCTCGCCACAAGAGCCGGGCTGCAGCGTGCCGTCCCACACGCCGCTGATGCTGCGCCCGTCTTGCGATTCGTCGATTGCAAGCTGACCTTCGGCGTCGATGTCGCCTGCAAGTTGCGCTACCGAGCGCAAAGCAGCGTCGCCACTTCGGGCGCCATCGCGCGTGATCGTGCCGCGCACACCGTCGTAGTCCGGGTGCTTGCCGAGCGTGACGATGGCTATCGCGGGCGCATCGTCGAAGCGGACTTGCCAGGTGCCGTAGAGCATTTCGGTCGACATGTCGCTCGCACTTGCAGGACACGTGCCTGATCCGCTATCTGCCATAGCGGTCGTTGAGGCGATGCAGCCTGACAGCAACAAGGTGGCAGCCAAAGCTCTCATGGCGCAGCGGCGGCGGCTGCTGCAGCGGCTGCGCTGTCCAGTGCCTTGCGCGCGAACTCGGCACGCAGGGCCTTGAGCTTCTCGCGCGGATCTTCCTTGGCGGTGGTCTTGTCGAGCGCCATTTCAGCGATGAAGCGGCTCGGAATGCCGGCGATCATCTCGCGGCCTTTCTTGCGCTTCTTGGTCCAGCTCACGGCCAGCGTGCGTTGTGCACGCGTGATGCCGACGTACATCAGCCGGCGCTCTTCCTGCAGCCGCTCCAACGTGCTCTCGCTGATCTTTTCCTGCTTGCCGTTGTCATCA
This sequence comes from Variovorax sp. LG9.2, assembly GCF_035018885.1. NCBI lineage: Bacteria > Pseudomonadati > Pseudomonadota > Betaproteobacteria > Burkholderiales > Comamonadaceae > Variovorax > Variovorax sp. LG9.2. The sequence goes on from NZ_JASJXB010000024.1 coordinate 21,543, forward strand.
TCGAGCTTGAAGGGCAGCAGCCCTTCGGTCACGCCGACGAGCATGACGTGCGGCCACTCCAGACCCTTGGATGCATGCAGCGTCGACAGCGTGACGACGTTCTGGTCCTTCTCGCGTTCGCTGATGGTCGAGAGCAAAGAGATGGTCTGTGCCACTGCGAGGAGGCTCTTGCGTTCGCTCTCGACCGTCGCGCCCGACGCATCGTCGATCTCGCCGCCGGCGCGGGCCGACATCCAGTCGCAGAACTCCAGCACGTTGGTCCACCGTGCAGCCGCGACCTGCTCGCTGTCTTCACCGTCGTACAAGTGCTTCTCGTAGTCGATCTCTTTCAGCCACTCGGTCATGAAAGCGCGCGAATCTGCGGCGCCCATGGTGCGGCGCGCCTTGTATTCGAGGTCGTTGATGTAGCGGCCGAACTCGTGCAACTGCTCATGCGCGCGCTTGGCCATGACGCTGGGCAACGACGGGCTGAACAGCGCCTCGAACAAGCTCAGCTTGTATTGGCTCGCGAAGGTGCCCAGGCTGGCCAGCGTCGTATGGCCGATGCCGCGCTTGGGCGTCGTCACTGCGCGCAGAAACGCCGGATCGTCGTCGTTGTTGACCCACAACCGGAACCAGCCGCACAGATCCTTGATCTCGGCCCGATCGAAGAAGCTCTGCCCGCCCGACACCTTGTAGGGAATGTTGGCTTTGCGCAGCGCTTGCTCGAACACGCGTGCCTGGTGATTGGCGCGATACAGCACCGCGAAGTTGCGCCACTCCAGGTGCTGCGTGCCGGTAGAGCTTTGCGTGATGGTTTCGCCGGCGCGCAGGCTCTGGATGCGCGCCACTGCGCGTTCGGCTTCATGCGCCTCGCTGTCGGCATCGACCACGCGCACCGGTTCGCCTTCGCCCAGTTCGCTGAACAGCGTTTTCGGGAACAGCTTCGGATTCGGCGCGATCACGTTGTTGGCCGCACGCAGGATGCCGGATGTGCTGCGGTAGTTTTGTTCGAGCTTCACGACCTTGAGCGTCGGATAGTCGATCGGCAGCTTTTTCAGGTTGTCCAGTGTCGCGCCGCGCCAGCCGTAGATCGACTGGTCGTCGTCACCTACCGCGGTAAAGCGCCCGCCCGCGCCGACGAGCGCCTTCAGCACTTCGTACTGAGTCGCGTTGGTGTCCTGGTATTCGTCGACCAGCACATGGCCCAGCGTGGCTTGCCACTTGGCGCGCACATCGGCGTGTTGCTGCAGCAGCTTGAGCGGCATACCGATCAGGTCGTCGAAGTCGACACTCTGGTAGGCCGACAACCGCTCTTCGTAGCGGCCCATCACTTTGGCGGTGATGCGCTCGTTGTCGTCCACGGCGATGGCCTCAGCCTGAGCCGCATTGAGGCCCATGTTCTTCCACTTGCTGATGGTCCACTGCCAGATGCGCGCGGTCGCGGCATCGGTGGTGCCGCCGGCATCTTTGAGGATCTTGGTGACGTCGTCGCTGTCGAGGATGCTGAAGGCGGGCTTCAGGCCGAGCACTGCGCCGTCTTCCCGCATCATGCGAACGCCCAGCGCATGGAAGGTGCAGATCACGACCTTCTTTGCGTCACGCCCGATCAGCCCTTTGGCGCGTTCGCGCATTTCGGTAGCGGCCTTGTTCGTAAAGGTGATGGCCGCGATGCGGTTCGGCGCCATGCCGGTTTCGATGAGCCGTCCGATCTTGTGCGTGATGACCCGGGTCTTGCCGGAGCCGGCACCGGCCAGCACCAGGCACGGCCCGTGCAGATAGTTGACCGCTTCCTGTTGCGCGAGATTGAGACCGGATGACATGGGGGCAGGGTACTTAGCGGGTCGGCCAGCGGGGCTGTGAGCGGAAAGCGATGAATGATACGGGCCACCAGCAGCGGCACCGGCAGCCCCGACAATCGCCGCGTGCTGCAGATTTTTCTTGTCACCTTTCCGTTCTTCGCGCTGATCGCAGCTGGCTATGCGGCAGCCCGTGGTCGGGTGCTGCCGCTGGATGCCATTCCGGGCCTCAACACCTTCGTTCTTTACTTCGCGTTGCCGTGCATGCTGTTTCGCTTCGGCGCCCGCACGCCCATCGCCCAGTTGCTCGACGGCAGCGTTGCGCTGGTGTGGGGCGTGTGTGCGCTGATCGTGGTCGGTGCCGTGGTGTGCGGTACGCGGAGTGCACGCATCGGATGGAACGACGCGGCCTTCGGAGCGCTTGTAGCGGCTTTTCCCAACACCGGGTTCATGGGTGTGCCATTGCTGGCTGCGCTGTTCGGGCCGCAGGTGGCGGGGCCGGTCATCATCACGATCGCCTTCGATACGTTGGTGACGTCGTCCGTGTGCATCGCGTTGTCGCGGCTCGACGGCGCCGACGACCACGGTGCGGCCAAAGCGGTCCGTCAGGCGATGCGCGGCATGTCGGTCAATCCGCTGCCGTGGTCCATCCTGCTCGGCGCGCTGGTGTCTGCGGTGCAACTCAAATTGCCCGCGCCCATTACGGACACGATTGCGATGCTGGCCGATGCCGCCTCGCCTGCGGCGCTGTTCACTATCGGCGCGGTGCTGGCGCGCTCGGCTTTGTTGAGCCGCGGTCACGCCCTGCAATTTCCCGAAGCGCCGCACCGTGGCCTGTCACGCATCGGTGATGTGCTTCCTGTGGTCATCGTCAAACTGGTGGTGCATCCGCTGCTGGTCTATGCGGTGGCGCGCGGAGCGATGGCGCTGGGTTTGCCCATCAGCCCGATGGCTCTGGCGGCGATCGTGCTGGTCGCGGCCTTGCCGAGCGCAAGCAATGTGGCGATGCTGGCTGAGCGCTTCGGCGCAGACAACGGGCGCATTGCGCGGATCATTCTGTGGACCACGGTGGCGGCATTCTTCAGCTTTCCGCTCGCGGTCGCATGGATTCGCTGACATCCTGTTCGTTGGGTCTGGACACCGATTGACCGGCACTTAACCCCATTGCTGCGCGTCGGCCGTAGAAGTCGGACGGTTCAATTTCGACCGTTCTTCAGGAGCACTTCCATGGCCCGTTCTATCGACCTTCCTGCACTGAGGCGGCGTTTGTTGCTGGCGTTGCCGGCCATGGCGTTTCTGGACGCCTGCGCCGGGCCGAGCTGGTCGAGCTCAGCGCCGCTCGCATCGACGACGACGGGCGGCCGCTGGTTGCAACTCGAAGTGGTCGACCGCGACACCGGCCAATCGCTTCCGGTCTATGCGAGCGGCGGTGAGCGCTATGTGCCTGGCCGGCCGGGTGCGCGATACGGGCTTCGCATTCGCAACTTGCGACGCGAGCGCGTGCTTGTCGTGATGGCGGTCGACGGAGTCAACGTTCTGACGGGGCAGACCGCGGGCTGGCAGCAGAACGGTTATGTGCTCGGCCCGCTCGACGCAGGCCAGATCGATGGCTGGCGTAAGACAGACCGCGAGATCGCCGCCTTCGAGTTCACCGCACAGGCGCAGTCTTATGCGGCGCGGACGGGCCGGCCGCTCGACGTGGGCGTGATCGGCATTGCGGTGTTTCGTGAGCGGGTGTCCGTGGCGGCACCGATGCCGTTGGCACCCCGGCAGGCACTGCGGCGTGACGGCAGCGATCAAGGGGCGGCGCAGAACGAGCGCAGCGAGTCGGATGGCCGCAGCGAGCGACGTGAGCGAAGTGTGCGAGAGGCACCTGCGCCGTCGGCATCGCCCGTCCCGGAAACGCGTGGCGAGGCCAAAGCCTCTGCCGGGCCGTCCGGCCCATCCAGCGAATTCAGCGCAGACAGCACAGCCAAGCTAGGCACAGGGCATGGCCAACGCGAAGAATCGGTGGTAGGGCACACGCGCTTCGAGCGGGCCGCAAGCGCGCCCGAAGCAGTCATCGCCGTGCGATACGACAGCCGTGCAAATCTGGTGCGTATGGGTGTGTTGCCGGCCGACGTCGATGTGCCGGACCGGCCTCGCCCTTTCCCGGCCAATCCACGCAACCCGCAGTACGGCTTTGTGCCGGACCCGGGCCACTGGTAACTGCTTGTACCGCTAAGGCGTCAACACGCCGAGCTTGTAAGGGTCGGCATCGCTCAACGCCTCGCACTTCGAAACGTCGCGGCCCTGCGAGCCATCGCAGTAATAGGTGTTGTAGACGCGGCCGAAGAGCGTCGGAGTCGAACTGAACAGCAGCCCATGGTCTGGCTGCCAATTTTCGCGTGGCGCCGATGGGGCTGCGGACGAGACCGTAGCGGGAGATGCGACGGTGGTTGCAGACAGTGCACCCCTCGGCGAGTCGGAGGTCGACACTGGCAGTGTCGCAGGCCTCGACGAGGAAACGGCGGTGAACTCCGCCAGCGTTTTCTGTGCTTCGTCGCCGCGCCAACGGCTTTGCAACTCACTGGGATTGGGCCGCATCGCGACCGGAATCAGCAAGCCGTTGACCTGTATCCCGCGGCCGAAGCGATGCTCCTTGCCGGCCAGAAACGCGTAGGCGCAGGCGGCGTAACACTGGCCGCGTGCTTCGGTGTTGACGCCGCTGGCTCGGATGGCCTTGGCATAAATCTCGGCTGCCTCCGCGGTGCCACCGAACGAGTCTTCGAAGACGACAACGCGAACTTTTCCGGTGTCGAGGTGCTCGATGAATGCTTTGGTAGCACTGCCGTCGAGCATGCCGCTGACGCGCAGGCGCGGACCTTCAAGTTCCAGCTCCGCCGCCGACGCAGGAAATGCAGTGCTGGCAACCGCAAAGGCGGCGAGGGCACCGAGGACACTCAACAAGGCTGACAGCGTTTTCACGGCGTTCTCCGGTAGTCGACACATCAGACACCTGCCTGCTTACGGTTTGCTGAGCAGGGTCAAGGCATCGCTTCATTTTGCAGACTATTTGATCGCCAGGGCGACCCGCCATTCGCGCTGCGTCGCCCGCATAGTCTTGCTCTCTATGCCCGCCTCCTTGCCGCTCCGTGCCTCTGGCCTATTGCCTGGCAATCAGTCGGCGGTACTCGCTCCTCTTCATCGCGACGTAGTCGTCCTTGGGCATCTCGTGCAGCTGCAATGCGTATTGCTCTGTGGCATCGAACCAAGCCGCGGTACGCTGGTCCTGCTGCTGCGGCGAGGGCGCATCGAGATAGGCGTCGATCGCGAGGTAGTAGCGCATGGTGTTGCGTTCGACCACGCCGCGCACGCCGCCGATGTAATCGGGCTCGCCTTTGCCGTTCTTGCCTGTGACGGTGAAACCTACCTTGTCACTTCCGATGGTGCCCAGGTAGACCTGCATCGCGATCTTGGCCGCCGCGCCGTAGCCATACGAATAGCCGAGATGAATGAAAGTCGTGCTGGCGTCGATAGGCGTTGCCTCGAGCACGATGCGGTAGTCTCGCGTCGACATCGGCCCGCTCGCGGCATTCAGATTGACGTCGAGGTAATCCGCTGTCGCGGCCTTGAGCGAGTAAACGAAATTGACTTGTGAGGCGTCGGCCACAGGCTGATCGAACTTGCGCCCGACGGCAACATTGAGCGTCGGGCTGGCGCCGCTTCCCTGCACGCCGCAGTATTTGGTATTGAGATGCAGCATGAGCACACCGCACCATGTGGCCGGCAGCTTGAAGGCACTGGCGACATCGGCATACGGATGGTCCACCACCGCATAGATATTGCCGCTCAGCTTGCCCGAGCCTTCCTCGGACTGAAGCACCAACTTGCGATGAAACGGATTGCTGGCCAGGGCCGGCGTCATCGTCTTGTATTGCGCTCGCAAGCCCTCGGCGCTCGAGTCTTCCTGCGCATGGGCCGACCAAGGCGCCAGGGAAATCATCAAAGGCATGACCCAACGCAGCATGCGTCTCGGCATTGGAATCGACTGGTTTTTCATCGCCAGAGATTAGGGCGCGAGCGCCTCTCGCGGCGTAGGAAGAACGGACAAAAAACAAACCTCGACAGGGTTGGGCGGGACGTCTGCAGCGGTTCACATTCAAACTTGAATGTGTCGAATCGTGTAGCTATTTGGTATTCATGACACTGTTAGAGTGCCTCCCAAAACAGGGGGGTTCAATGACGTCGACGCGGCATCGCATCGAGGAAAACGGGGCGGGCGCTGCTGCATTGGCCGAGAGCACGAAGCCGTTCGAATACGAGATCACGGGTCTAATCGCCGAAGGCGACTTCGGTATCGTCTACCTCGCCTTCGATCCTTCTTCAAGAGAGCGCATTGCCATCAGGGAATACCTGCCGGCTGCGCTGGCTGCTCGGTCGGCTGCATCGCCCGCGGTGGTCGTCAAGTCGGAGCGGCATGTCGACCTTTATCAGTCGGGGTTGCGCAGCTTCATCAACGAAGCCCGGACGCTCGCGCGCTTCGATCATCCGGCCGTCGTCAAGGTGCTGCGTTGGTGGGAGGCCAATGACACGGCGTATATGGCCATGCCGTACTACGAAGGCCCGACGCTGGCGCAGTGGCTCGCCGATCTCGGTCACGCTCCGGACGAAAAGCAGCTGCTCGATCTACTGCACCCGTTGCTTGCCGGGCTTTCCGCGATGCACGCGGTGCGTTGCCTGCACCGCGACGTAGCGCCCGAAAAAATCATCGTCTCGCGCAGTGGCCCGGTGTTGCTCGACCTTGGCGCGGCACGCCGCGTTATCGGCAATATCGCGCAGACACCCAATGCTGCGCGCCAGCTCGGCTTTGCATCCATTGAGCAATACGGCGAGGCGCCGTCAATGAAGCAAGGCCCCTGGACCGACCTGTATGCACTGGCGGGCGTGGTGTACGCAGCGGTCACCGGCGAGCGGCCGATGGCCGCGATCGAGCGTTTGATGGAAGACCGGTTGGTGTCGATTTCAGAGCGGGCCAAAGGCCGGTACGGCATGCCGTTTCTCGCCGCAATCGACAACGCACTGGCGCTGCGACCGCAAGACCGAACGCAAACGGCTGAAGCGTTCTGGGCGCAACTGAATGGCCGTGAAACCGAAACGCCATCGACGAACTCCGGTAGCTCATCGGATAACAACGGGACGTACCCGACCTACCCGGCCCCGCTCGAGCCGGTCGAGCAAGGCGCATGGCAGTCGACTGCTGAGACGCGGCTCGATCTGAGTGAGATGGACCCACTCTGGTCGAGCGACGCCGCGCTCTCCGCCACATCGCGTGGCGGAGTCCGGCGGCAGGGCAGTGCACGTTACTTCGTGGTCGCAGCGCTTTGCGTCGCACTGGTCGCTGCCGTCATCGGCGGCGCGATGTTCCAGGCGCGCCATGCCGACGCTGAAGCACGCTCTGCACTCGGGCAGAAGCAGGCGTTGAAGTTGAGGCAGATGCGCGAGGCGGTCACGCGCACTCACACGGAGGTCTCGCCGCTTCCTGGACTTCCCGCCCAGGCCGCACCACCTGCGCCGTCCGCAACGACCCGGTTGGCCACGGAGTCAAAGGCGTCGACATTGCCGGAGCCCATGGTGATTTTTTCAATGGCGTCGACCGCATCGGCCAAAGCAAAAGCGGTGGCCGCCAGCGCAACCGCCCATCCAACCGTCGCCTCTCGCAGTAGATGCAGCGAGCTTCTTCAATCCGCTTCGCTCGGACCACTTCGAGCCGGCGATACCTCTCTTCTTAAAAGCGAATGTCGATCATGACTTTTTCCGTATCCGTGCTCTCCTTTTCTCGGCTGCGCGGGCTCAAAGCAGTGTCCTTGTCCGTAGCCTTGATGCTCGGCTTGACCATCGCAGGCTGTGCCAGCACCGAGTCGGCACCGACGACTGCAGCGCAACGTGTCGACCAGGCCGTCGCGCAGGTCACCGACACGCTGGTGTCACAAACGCAATCGTTGTCGGGCATGTTGGACACAGGTCGCCGCGGTGTGGTGCTTGATCCGATGATCGATGCGAACAGCGGGCAGCAGACCGTATCGACGCAGCTGCTGCAAAGCCGTGTTTCGGATCGCATCCGGTCGAAGCACGCATCGCTTGAGCTGCTGCCGTTTCAACGCGCTAACCTCGACAAGGCCACTTATCTTTTGACGGGCACGCTCACACGTCAACGGCAGACCGGCAAGTCACGCGGCGCACTTCAGATCAACCTTGCGTTGACCGATTTGCGCAAGGGCATGGTGGTCGCGCAATCGTCGGCCGTGTTGCGCGACGACGAGCTCGACAACACGCCGCTGGCTTTCGAACAAGACAGCCCGGTGCTGCCCAAAGACCAGCTCATCGAAGGCTATGCGCGCACCACCGTCACGCCGGCCGGGCAGCCTGCCGACGCGTATTACGTGCAACGCTTGCCGGTGGCGCCGATCGTGAGCGAGGCCGGCACCGCCTACAACGCGGGCCGCTATGAGGACGCACTGAATCAATACAACCTGGCCAACGCGACACCCGCTGGTGAGCAACTTCGGGTGCTGAGCGGGATCTACCTTGCATCGGTCAAGCTCGATCGCGCCGCCGAAGCCGACAAGGCGTTTGGGAACATCGTCGCTTTCGGCATCGCCAACAAGCAACTCGGGGTGAAGTTTCTTTTCAACCCCGGCACCACCGTGTTCTGGTCCGATCCCAAGGTCAGCGGTTCCTACGGTCTGTGGCTCGCGCGCATCGCGCAGGTCAGTACGCAAGCGAACGTCTGCATGGACATCGTCGGCCACACCAGTCGCACCGGCGCGGAGTCGCTGAACGATGCGCTGTCGCTGCAAAGAGCCGGCTACATCCGCCAGCGGCTGACAGGCGTCTCTGGCGTGCTGGGCGACCGAACGCGCGCGGCCGGCATGGGCTTTCGGGAGAACCTCATCGGCAGCGGAACGGACAACGCGGTCGATGCGCTGGACCGCCGTGTCGAGTTCAAGATCGTCGGCTGCGGCCGCGCCGGCTGATCCGAAACCAGTCAGATCTGCTGCGGGTCGACATCGACCAGCCAGCGGATCACGCCTTTGCCCTCGGCGCTGCGTCGCACGGTCTGCAACAGTGGCTGCCACGCCGCCAACAGGCGTTGCAACGCGGCTCGCGAGCCGCTCTCAATCAGCATCTGCGCTCGCTCCACGTTGGCGACCCGCTGGATCGCGAGCGGCACCGCCGGGTAGCGGGTCACGTGTTCGGCGCCAGGTAACCCATCGGCCGCCGTGCTCGCGGCAGTCAAGAAGGCCTGCGCCGACTCCTGCGTCCGCGCGTCGGCACGCAACAGCGCCTGGAACGCGAAAGGCGGCATGCCGGCGGCGCGGCGTTGCTCGAGTTCCGACGCAGCGAACGCCGCGTAGTCATGCCGGCGCAGGGCTGCAAACAACGGGTGCTGCGGGTGCGAGGTCTGCAGCCACATCTCGGCGCGGCTGCCTTGCGCCGCGAGGTAGGCGGCATCGCGCCCTGCGCGTCCTGCCGACTGCATCAGCAATCCGAACAGACGCTCGGGTGCCCTGAAATCGCTGGAAAACAAGGCGCCGTCCGGGTTCACCGCGGCAACCAAAGTGATTCGGCGAAAGTCGTGGCCCTTGGCGATCATCTGCGTGCCGACCAGCACGTCGACCTCGCCGGAATGCACGGCCGCCAGTTGCGATTCGAGCGCGCCTTCCTTGCGCGTGCTGTCGGCGTCGATTCGCGCGATGCGAACGGCGCTGCCATCCGGTCGCTTCACATCGGCGAAGAGCTCTGCCAGGTGTTCCTCCAGCCTTTCGGTGCCGCGCCCCACCGGCGCGATGTCAGGGTTGCCGCAGGCCGGGCAGGCGCGCGGCACTCGCTCGGTAAAGCCGCAATGGTGGCAACGCAGGGTGCGGTCGATCTTGTGGAACACGCGGTATGCGCTGCAGTGGGGGCACTCGCTTTTCCAGCCGCAATCGCCGCAGGCCAGCACCGGCGCGTAGCCGCGGCGGTTCAGGAACACCATGCTCTGCTCGCCACGCGCGATGCGTTCGCCGATGGCGGCGAGCAGCGCGCCCGACAGCACCGTTTTCGGCGGCTGCAGGTTCATGTCGACCAGCCGAACCGTGGGCAGTTCGCCGGCGCCTGCACCGGCCCCACCGTCGCTGCTGCCTCTGCTTGCGGCGCCGATGCGCGACGGCATCGCCAGCCGGACATAGCGGCCCCCCGCGTCGTCGCCCTCCGCGGGGCGGCTCTGATGCCAGCTTTCGAACGACGGCGTGGCCGAGCCGAGGATGACCTTGGCGCCTTCACGCTGGCCGCGCCACACGGCCAGATCGCGTGCCGAATAACGCGCGCCTTCCTGCTGCTTGTAGCTCGGGTCGTGTTCTTCGTCGACCACGATGAGCTTCAGCCCCGGCATCGACGCGAACACCGCCATCCGCGTGCCGAGCACGATGCGCGCCGTGCCGCTGTGCGCCGCCAGCCAGCTCGCGAGGCGCTGCGGGTTGGTCATGCCGCTGTGCAGCGACACGACGGCGTCGGCGCCAAAGCGTGTCTTGAAGCGAGCTTCGAGCTGCGGCGTGAGGTTGATCTCCGGCACCATGACCAGCGCCTGCGCTGCGGCATTGCGTACCAGCAGCTCGGCGACCGCGCGCAGATAGACCTCGGTCTTGCCGCTGCCGGTGCTGCCGAACAGCAGGAACGGGCCGGCCTCCGCATCGAATCGTGTCAGCGCAGTCTGCTGCTCGGAACTGAGCGCCACGGCGCTCTCGGCGCTTTCCGACAGCACATCGACCCGGCCAGACACCTTGCGCTTGAGCCGCCGCGCAAGTTGCGCCGTGCTCAGATCGCGCAACTGCGGCGGCAGCGCTGCCAGCGCCACTTCACCCAGCGAGCGCTGGTAGTAGCGCGCCGAGAACGCCACGAGATCGCGCCACGCATCGCCCAACGGCGCAAGGGCATCCAATGCGGCACCCACGGGTTTGAGTGTCAGCTGCGGGTCCGGCAGCGCTTGGCCCCATACCACGCCGAGCACCTCGCGTGAACCAAAAGGCACACGGACCAGGGTGCCTGCGACGAGCGGCACGGAGCTTGCGTAAGTCAAAAGTTCTCCCAGCGCACTGTGAGCCGGGGTCTGCACCGCCACCTCAACGTGCCAGTTCATGGCCGCCTCCGGTACGCGTGTTTCTTAAAGCGAAGTTGAACAAGACGGGTTAAGTCGTTGATTTCCTTGTCCTTTGCAGATCATCCAGAGTTTGTGTGGATAACTTTGTTGATATCCTTGCCTGAGACGCCGCAGAGCCCCGCAAATCAAGGGCTTCGCTGGAATGCCCACAAAAAAAGCAAATCTGGAAATCCATATGAATCAATGACTTAGGAGCGCTATCGCTTTGGTAGCAGGGAATACTTCACGCACGCTGTTTTTGCGCACCGCAGCAAGACTTTTGTGCATAAGTCAATCGGCGCTCGTGGTTTTTAAGGGTTGACAAGTGTGAACTGGCTTGGTCGGCCTTACAGCCGCTCACAGTTCTTTCGAATTCTTCAGGGAACTGCGCGCCATGCGAGAGTGCGAATGAACCGCATCGACCAACGCAGAAACGTGCTCCGGCGGCGTGAACTGGCTGATGCCGTGACCGAGGTTGAAGATGTGCGTCGGGCCGGTTGTCGTGCGGTCAGTGTGCGGCACGCCAAAGCTGTTCAGCACCTTCACGACCTCTGCCTCGATCTGCGCCGGCGGCGCGAACAGCACGTTCGGATCGATGTTGCCTTGAAGCGCCTTGGCCCCTTGGCCTTCACCCGCCAGCGCGCGCGCTTTGCCGAGGTTCACCGTCCAGTCGAGCCCCAGCACTTCGCAATCGAGCGACCGCATGGCCTCCAGCCACGGGCCTCCGCCCTTTGTGAAGACGATTCGCGGCACCGGCGTGCCGTCGACACCGTTGCGCCGCAGCTTGGCAAGCACCCGCGCGGTGTAGGCGAGGCTGAATTCCTGAAAGGCGCCGTCGGCCAGCACGCCCCCCCAACTGTCGAACACCATCACGGCTTGCGCGCCGGCTTCGATCTGGGCGTTGAGGTAGGCGGCGACGGCGTCGGCATTGACCGCGAGCAGTTTGTGCATGAGGTCGGGGCGACCGTAGAGCATGCTTTTGACCATCCGATAGTCGCTGCTGCCTGCGCCCTCGACCATGTAGCAGGCGAGCGTCCACGGGCTCCCTGAAAAGCCGATCAGCGGCACGCGTCCATCGAGCGCACGGCGAATCGACGTCACGGCGTCGAATACATACCTGAGCTTTTCCATGTCCGGTACCTCGAGTGCGGCGATCGAGGCTTCGTCACGCAGCGGTCGGGCAAAGCGCGGGCCTTCGCCTGCTTCGAAAGACAAGCCAAGGCCCATCGCGTCGGGCACGGTCAGGATGTCCGAGAACAGGATCGCGGCGTCGAGCGGGTAGCGGGCCAGCGGCTGAAGCGTTACTTCGGTTGCATAGTCGACGTTGGTCGCAAGCCCCATGAAGCTGCCGGCGCGTGCGCGGGTGGCGACGTATTCGGGCAGATAACGGCCGGCCTGGCGCATCAGCCAGACGGGCGTGTGGTCGGTGGCCTGACGCCAGCAGGCGCGCAAAAACGTGTCGTTTTGAAGAGGTGCGAAGGTGGAGGCGGAGGGCATCGTGGGATTGTCGCAGGGGCTTTTGAGGGCGGGTGCGTCGAGGGGCCGCATTGTTGGCATGCTGGGAACGCCTACCTACCGGAGTTTGCTCGTGAGTGCCCTTTTTTCGCCTTTCACCTTGCGTGATCTCACGGTGCCCAATCGCATCGTCGTCTCTCCCATGTGCCAGTACTCCGCGACCGACGGGCAAGCCAATGCATGGCATCTCATTCATCTCGGCGGCCTCGCCTTGTCGGGGGCGGGCATGCTGATCATCGAAGCGACTGCCGTGGAGGCACTCGGCCGCATCACACCGGGTGACCTCGGCCTGTGGGACGACGTTACCGAAGCGGCACTGGTACCCATGCTGGCCGCCATCCGACAGGTTTCGAACACGGCCGTCGTGATGCAAATCGCCCATGCTGGCCGCAAGGCATCGAGCCACGTGCCATGGGATGGCGGGCAACTTATTCCAGCCGACGCGCCGGACGGCTGGGTGCCGCACGCACCGTCGGCCGTGCCGCAGAAAGCAGGCGAAGCGGCATCACTGGCGCTGGATTCCGCCGGCTTGCAGCGCGTGCGCGATGCCTTCGTCGCTACGGCGAAACGTGCAGCGCGGCTCGGCATCGACGGCCTGGAAATTCACGGCGCGCACGGCTATTTGCTGCACCAGTTCTTGTCGCCCATTAGCAACCGGCGCAACGACGAATACGGCGGGTCGCTCGAGAACCGGATGCGCTTTCCGCTCGAAGTGTTCGACGCGGTCCGTGCCGCTTTCCCCGCCGACAAGCCGGTCGGGCTGAAAGTTTCTGCGACCGATTGGGTCGAAGGTGGATGGGACATAGGGCAGACCATTGCCTTCGCCAAAGAGCTGAAGACACGCGGCGTCGACTGGATCGACGTCTCCTCGGGCGGCATCTCGCCACTGCAGAAAATCACCGTTGGTCCCGGTTACCAGGTGCCTTTCGCCAAGGCGGTCAAAGAGGCGACGGGCGTGACGACCATGGCGGTCGGCCTGATCACCGAGGCGCGTCAAGCCGAGGACTTGATTGCCAGCGGGCAGGCCGACTTCGTCGCGCTCGCCAGAGCGATGCTGTACGACCCGCGCTGGGGTTGGCATGCCGCGGCAGAACTGGGTGCGACCGTCGAAGCGCCGCCGCCGTATTGGCGCGCACCGCCTCGCGAGCACCAGGCCGTATTCGGCAAGACCGCGTTCGGCGCGCGTTGACGCGGGCTTCAGCTCAGGCCGGCACGCCGTAAGGCCGCGGCGCTTGCCGCCGGTACAGCACCAGCGTGGCGATCAGCCCGCAAATCGCAGCCGCCGTCATCCACAAACCGGGAGCGCCCTTGTCGCCCGTCATCTCGATCAGACCGGTCGCGATGGCCGGTGTGAAGCCGCCGAAGATGGCCGTCGCCAGGCTGTATGCCAGCGAGAAGCCGGCGGTGCGCACGTTGACCGGCATCACCTCGGTGAGCGCCACCACCATCGCACCGTTGTAGCTGGCGTACAGGAACGACAGCCACAGTTCGACTTCGAGCATGTGAATAAAGCTTGGCGAACCGACCAGCCATTTCAGCGAGGGGTACGCGGTGAAGATCGCCAGCACCGTGAAGATGATCAGCAGCGGCTTGCGGCCCACGCGGTCCGACACTGCGCCCATCACCGGCAACCAGATGAAGTTCGAAATCGCCACGCACAGCGTGACGATCAGCGCATCGGTCGTACTCAGGTGCAGCACCGCCTTGCCGAAGGTCGGCGTGTACACGGTGATGAGATAGAAGCTCACCGTCGTCATCGACACCAGCATCATTCCGGCGACCACCAGGCCCCAGTTGGCGACCATCGACTGGAAAATTTCCCGCGCATCCGGCCGATGCTTGCGCGCCATGAACTCTTCGGTTTCCTGCAGCGAGCGGCGCAGGAAAAACAGCACCGGCACGATCAGGCAACCGACGAAAAACGGAATGCGCCAGTAGAAGTCGGTGACGTCGACCTGGGTGAAGGTCACGTTGAGCCAGTAGCCCAGCGCCGCCGCGACGACGATCGCCACCTGCTGGCTGGCCGATTGCCACGCAACGTAGAAGCCCTTGTGGCCAGGCGTCGCCATTTCAGACAGATACACCGACACGCCGCCCAGGTCCACGCCGGCCGAAAAGCCTTGCAGCAAACGGCCGATCAGCACCAAAACGGGCGCGGCCAGGCCGATGGTCGCGTAGCCCGGCGCGCAGGCGATGAGCAGGGTGCCGACCGCCATCAGCGCCAGCGTGACGATCAGGCCCTTGCGCCGTCCGACCCGGTCGACGTAGGCGCCGAGAAAAATGGCACCGAGCGGGCGCATCAAAAAGCCCGCGCCGAAGGTCATGAAAGTCAGCATCAAGGATGCGAACTCGTTGCCGGTCGGAAAGAACGCCTTCGAGATCTGCGTGGCATAGAAGCCGAACAGAAAGAAGTCGAACATCTCCATGAAATTACCGCCAGTCACGCGCAGGACGGTGGCGAATTTCGAGGAGGAAGCGATGGAAGTCGTCCCTGGTGTCATGGTCAGCGTCTCAAGTCGTTGGCCGGCAACTCGCGAAGCGAGCTCACCACACTTGACCGGAGGCTGACTTGATTGGTCAGCTTTGGTCCGCGCCTGCGTTCAGGCCTGGACCGGCTAGGCTTTGTACCGGACCGAGTTCCCGTAGGCGCGCGTCGTTGCAGCCGAAATCGGCTTGCCGCCGAAGGCTTCGCCCAATGCCTGGTTCACGTAGTTGGTCGCGGTCTTGACGTCATCGAGCCGAGACGATGCGATGCTGTCGATGGCGCCTGCGTAGACCAGCATCCCCGTGGGGTCGATGATGGAGATGTGCGGCGTGGTGCGCGCACCGTAAGCCTGGCCGATGGCACCGTCTTCGTCCATCAGCACAGCGCTCGGCGCGGCACCTTGCTCTTTCATCCAGCTGTCGAGCTCGGCCGGCTTCAGGTAGTCGCTGGCGGCGCGTTCGGTCGAGTTGATGGACAGCCAGACCACGCCCTTGGACGTTGCGGACTTTTGGGTGGCGGCCATGTTGCCGCTGCCGTAGTGCTTGCGAACGAAAGGGCAGCCAGGGTTGGTCCATTCGAGCACCACGAACTTGCCGGCGAAGTCCGAAAGCTTGTGCTGCTGACCGCGGGTGTCGACGGCGATGAAGTCGGGCGCCTGCTGGCCGACGGACGGCGCTGCGAAGGCAGTGGTGCCAACCAAGAAGGTGGCGCCAAGCGCCACAGCCGCCGCCATGACGGCGCGGCGCGAGGCGCGGTCGAGTGCGGCACGGGCGTTGCGTGCGGTCTGCGCGACACGGCGGGTGCGGGATGGAGAAGACGAGGGCGTCGCTGATCCGCGAGACTCGTTGGATTTGCTGGATTCAGTTTGGGAAGGAGATGGCTGTGCCAACTTGGACTCCTGACAGTGAAAAATCTAACACCGACGACAGCTTAGGCCGCTTTTCTAACGCCGGTGTGACAACCCGTAGCCGCCCGAGTCTTACAGCGCTGCGAGCGCGGCCCGGACCTCTTCTGCGCTGAGGATTTCCGTCATGACGACCGGCGCTTTACCTGCGACGTGAAGCACATAGACCGGTACGCCGCTGCGGCCCAGCGCCGTCAGGGCGGCGGTGATCGTCGGATCCTGGCGGGTCCAGTCGGCGCGCAGCAGCGCCACGTTGCGCGCCTCGAAATCAGCCAGCACAGCGGCGTTGTTCAACGTCGCCTTCTTGTTGTACTGGCAGGTGACGCACCACGCCGCAGTGAAGTCGACGAACACCGGCCGGCCTTCGGCATTGAGTTCGGCCACGCGCGCCGCCGACCACGGTTGCCAGCGCGCGCCGCTCGCAGCGACAGCCGGTTCGACCGTGCGCACGATGTTGCCGCCGATGGCGACCACCACCGCCGCGCTGCACACCACCAGCAAGCCCGAGACGAGCATGCGAGTGCGGCCGCGCAGCGTGAACGACCAGGCGAGGGCAGAGAGGCACACCAGCAGCCCGAGCAACGCGCCAGCACCGTCGATGCCGCTTTGCTGGCCGAGCACCCACACCAGCCAGGCGACGGTGGCGAACATCGGAAACGCCATGACATGCCGCAGTGTTTCCATCCAGGCGCCCGGCTTTGGCAGCAGCCGTGCGACCGCCGGGATAAAGCCCGCTGCCAGGTACGGCAACGCAAGCCCGAAGCCGAGTGCGGCAAACAGCATCAGCGCCTGCGCAGCCGGCAGCGCGATGGCGAAGCCGAGCGAGGCGCCCATGAACGGCGCCGTGCAGGGCGAGGCGATGACGACGGCCAGGATTCCCGACAAGAAGTCGTTGGCGACCGGGTGCCTTACCTGCGCGGCGCATAGCGAATGCGGCACCAGGATGCCGAACTGGAAGACTCCGACCAGGTTGAGCCCGATCATCGTGAAGAGGCCGGCCAGCACCGCCACGACCACCGGCGACTGCAACTGAAAGCCCCAACCCATTTGTTCGCCGGCGGCACGCAACATCAGCATCGCACCGCCCAGCGCCAGGAACGACAACATCACGCCGGCCGTGTAGGCGACGCTGGCGCTGCGGTGGCCGCGCTTGTCGCCAGCCTGGCGTGCGAAACCCAGCACCTTGATCGCCAGCACGGGGAACACGCACGGCATCAGGTTGAGCAGCAGGCCGCCGATGAAGGCACCGAAGAGGGCGGCGATGAAGCTGCCAGCGGTGGCTGAGGTCGGGGTCGCAGCCAAGACCGCAGCCGCGTTGGCAGCCAGCGCGGATTGCAGGGCCGGCGAGACTTCTGCGCGCGGTGCGGAGGTCGGCCAGATGCCGGAGACGGGCGCTTCGGCACGCCATGCGATGGGCTGGCCGGGCTGGCGGTCCGACACTGCCAGTGTCACCACCACGGGCATGACGGTCGGGCGGGCGCTGCGCTGGTCGGCCAACGGGATGGTGGCGGTCCACGCCGCGCCGTCCCAAGCCTGCGTCCAGTCCTTGCCCGGAATCGCCGCGGTATGGATCACGTCGCCGGTTTCGGGGAAGAAGCCGAGCGTCTTGCCCTGCACCGCGGCGGGCAGGCCGTCGAGGCGCACCTTGAGCGTCTTGCCCTGCACCTCGATCGTGCCGGGCCGGGCGAGCGCGACCGGCTGCGCTGCCAGCGCCGCATCGAAGCCGGCCTTGTCGAGCGCGGTCGAGCCCTGAACCGGAAGCTTGAGAGAAAAATCGCCCTGCTCGGGAATGCATTCCTGCCGGCACACCAGCCACGACGCCTTGAGCCGGATGTCGATGTCGGGGCTACCAGTCAGCGAGGTGGCGGGCTTGAAGTCAGGCGCGACCATGAGCGGCACCGGCAACACTACCGTGCCTTCATAGCCGTAGTTGGCCAGCGTCCCGACCGCGATCTTTTCGGGCACCGGCCAGGCAATGTCGCCCGCGGTGATGCCGGGTGGCAGCGTCAGCGCCAGCTCGGTGGGCAAGCCGGAATCGCCAGCGTTCTTCCAGTAGGTGTGCCATTCCGGCTGGTGGGCGATCTGGAGGCCGACCCATACTGGGGCGCCAGGCGCCACGCCATCGGGCGCATAGGCAATGAGTTCGGCGCGCACGTGCGAGGTGGTGACGACGGCGCTGGTCTTGGGCGACAGCTGGGCGTGGGCTGGAAAGCTGAACGACAGCACGGTTGCTACGGAAACGAGAGCCGCCGTAGCGCTGCTGCGAGCCGCTTTGGACGCGTCATTGAACAACGTCCGGAACGATCCTCCCACGCCGGGCGTCGGTCGAGCGGGAAGAAGCGGTGCGGAAGGGTTCATGCCGGAATGTCGGAGCGGGGAGTGATCGAGTTAGTTCCGGCCGGCGCGGCCCAACCGAGGATGACCCGTCGGCTGTTAGCGCTTTTCTTCTCTATCTTCGTCACCACCACGGTGCCGATCTCCGACGTGTTTGCAACATGCGTGCCGCCGCAGGGCTGGAAGTCGATCTGCTCGCTTTCCTCCTCGCCGTTGCCAGTGCGCCCGATGCGGATCGTGCGCACCGTGCCGCTGCCACGCGGCGGCTGCACGCTCATGCTCTTGATCAGCGCCGGGTTGGCATCAAGCTCGGCATCCGTGATGGCGCCCACCGCCAGCGGATGCGCTGCGGCCACGAGCCGTGCGAGGCCGGCGGTCAGCGCGTCCTTGTCGAGCGGCTCGGTCATATGAAAGTCGAGCCGCGCGTAGTCGGGCGTGATCGAGCAGCCGTTGACCGGTTGCGGCACCAGATGGCACAGCAGATGGGTGGCGGTGTGAAAGCGCATGAGTCGATGGCGGCGTTCCCAGTCGATGCGAGCCATGACGCGATCGCCCGGCTGCAGCGTGGCGAGCAAAACGGCATCGTCAGCCTGATTGGGCGCCGGCAAATGAACGATCTCGGCGGTCGGCTTGCCGTCGGCATCTTTCGTCTTGCGGGTGTCGACGATGACCATTTCGCGCCCATCGGCCAGCGTCAAAACGCCACTGTCCCCGGCCTGACCGCCGCCAAGCGGGTAGAACACCGTGCGGTCCAGCACGATGCCCGCCTCGACGACGCGCACGATACGGGCTTCACATTCGCGCAGGTAGGCGTCGGTGCGGAACAGGTCTTCGGTCATGCGGCATGGTAGCGGCGATGCGCCAAAGGGGTGCGCTCACGGCAGAAAGCGCCTGTCGCCGACAGCGTTCGCCTGTGAGTCGAGCAAGCTACTCGGACGTCCGATGGACGTGCAAGGAGAATTCCGAATGAACCGATTTACGACGCGCCGGCCCGCCGAGGTGCTGACCGTCATGGCCGTCGCCACTGCAGTGCTGCTCGCCGCTTGCAGTGAAACCGCCAAGCTGCCGCCAGAACGCACGACCGGCCCCACACCCCAGCTGGCCGCCCCCAACCCGACGCTGATTCCCACCGTCAACATCGCTCCCGCCGTCGGCTGGACCGACACCGCCGGGCCGACGCCCGCCAGCGGGTTCGCGGTGACGGCCCTGGCGCGCGGGCTCGACCATCCGCGCTGGGTCTACGTGCTGCCGAACGGCGACGTGCTGGTGGCCGAAAGCAACAAGCCCCCGAAGCCGAACGAGCCGAAGGACGGCGGCGACGGCCTCTTCGCGCAGATCAGGCAAAAGATCATGGGCATGGTCATGAAGCGTGCAGGCGCCGGCACGCCCAGCGCCAACCGTATTACGCTGCTGCGTGACACTAACAACGACGGTGTGGCGGAGGTCAAGGAAATCTTCCTGCAGAACCTCACCTCGCCCTACGGCATGGTGCTGGTCGGCAACGAACTCTTCATCGCCAACGCCGATGCGTTGATAAAGGTGCCCTATACCGAAGGCCAGACCAAGATCACCGCAGCGCCCACGCTGGTGACCGACCTGCCGGCTGGCATCAACCACCACTGGACCAAGAACGTCATCGCCAACCGCGACGGCACCAAGCTCTATGTGACGGTCGGCTCCAACAGCAACATCGGCGAGAACGGCATCCCGGCCGAAGAAGGCCGAGCCGCCATATGGGAAGTCGATGTCAAGAGCGGCGCCAAGCGACTCTTCGCGAGCGGCCTGCGCAATCCGAACGGCATGGGTTTCGAGCCCGACACCCAAGTGCTGTGGACCGTGGTCAACGAGCGAGACGAGATCGGCAGCGACCTGGTTCCCGACTATCTCACCTCCGTCAAGGACGGCGCTTTCTATGGATGGCCGTGGAGCTACTACGGGGGCCATGTCGATGTGCGCGTCTCGCCGCAGCGACCCGACATGGTGGCCAAGGCGATCCCGCCCGACTTCGCGCTCGGTTCCCACGTGGCGCCGCTCGGCATGACCTTCTCCAGCGCGCGTGGCATGCCGGGCGATTTCGCCAATGGCGTGTTCATCGGCGAGCACGGCTCGTGGAACCGCAAGCCGCTGTCGGGCTACAAAGTGGTGTTTGTGCCCTTCATCGGCGGCCGCCCTAGTGGCGCGCCGGTCGATGTGCTCACCGGTTTTTTGACTGCCGACGAGAAGGCGCAAGGCAGACCGGTCGGCGTCGCGCTGGACAAGTCGGGTGCGCTGCTGGTGGCAGACGACGTGGGTAACGCTGTCTGGCGGGTGTCGAAGGCCAGGTAAGAGCGCCGGGCCGAGCCGAGCTAGAGGTCTGGGCTAGAACCCCTGCAGCACGACCTTCCCCTGTGCCTTGCCGCTCTCGACCAGCGCATGTGCCTTTATCAAGTTGGCCGCGTTGATGGTGCCGAGATTGGCGTTGACAGTCGTGCGGACCTTGCCAGCGTCGACCAGCGCTGCGACTTCGGCCAGCAGCTTGCCCTGCTCGTCCATGTCGGGCGTCTCGAAACGAGAGCGCGCGAACATCATTTCCCAATGCAGTGACAGGCACTTGGTCTTGAGCGGCATCGCGTCCAGCATCGGCATGTCGTCGATCACCGCGATGCTGCCTTGCGGCTTCAAGCTCTCGATGATCTGCGCGTAGTGCTGCACCGTCTGCGTGAGGCTGGCGACCATGTCGACCTCGCCGAAGCCACCGGCCCTGAGCTCGGTTGCAAGTGGCCTGGAATGGTCGATGACCGCATGCGCGCCGAGGTCCAGGCACCACCGGCGTGTCTCCGCGCGCGACGCGGTGGCAATGACCTTCAACTGCGTGAGCTGGCGGGCCAGCTGAATGAGGATCGAGCCGACGCCACCGGCACCGCCGACGATCAGCAGCGTCTGTCCGGCGCCGCCGCCCTTCGGTACGCCGAGCCGATCGAACAGGAGTTCGTAGGCAGTGATCGTGGTCAACGGCAGCGCGGCCGCTTGCGCATCGTCCAGGCTCGTCGGTGCCTTTGCCACGATGCGCTCGTCGACTGCGTGGAGCTCGCTGTTGGCCCCCGGCCGCGTGATCGAGCCGGCGTAGTACACGCGGTCGCCGACCTTGAAGTTCTTCACCTCGGCGCCGATCGCCTCGACGAGGCCGACCACATCCCAGCCCAGTACCTTGGTCTGGCCGGGCTCGGGCGCGGCGTTCTTGCGCACCTTGGTGTCGACCGGGTTGACCGAGATCGCTTTCACGCGCACCAGCAGGTCGCGCGGGCCGGGGCTGGGCGCGGACAGCTCGAAGTCTTCGAGCGCCGCAGGATCGTCGATGGGCAATGCGTGGCGGTAGCCGACAGCTTTCATGAATCGTTCTTTCTTGCTTTCGATCGGTATCGATCGGTTGTTGTCGGTGCTTGCGGGATCACACCATCGGCGTCACGGCCCCGTCCATCGCCAGGATCGCGCCGGTGATGTAGCTGGCTTTCGACGATGCCAGAAACACCACCGCGTTGGCGATTTCTTCCGGCGTGGCGATGCGGCCGAGCGGCAACCGCGCAGTGGCGCGCTTCAGCGCCTCGTCCATGTCGATGCCTTGCGCCTTGGCGTCGACGGCCAGGCCTTCCTGCAGCCGGGTGGTGAGCGTGAGGCCGGGGTTCACCGCATTCACGCGTACGCCCCGCGGCGCGTAGGCGACAGCCATGCCGGCGCTGACCAGCATGAGCGCCGCGTTGGCCGCGCCGCCCGGCATGTGGACGGGGCTCGCGACCTTGCCGCCGGCGCCGACGACGTTGACGATGGCGCCACGACCTCGCTGGCCCATGCGCTTGACCACCGGATCGATCATGTGGATGGTGGTGAAGTACTTGGCTTCCATCGCTTCATGCCAGACCATGGCGTCTAGCAGATCCGGCGGCGTGCGCTTGGCGGCACCGGCAGAGTTCACCAACACGTCGACCGGGCCGAAGTTGCCTTCGGCTGCATCAAGCGCCTCGATCGCCTCGGAGGGCAGCTTGAGATCGGCGGCATACAGCGCCACGCGGCTGGCGGCGTCGGGGAGTTGCTCAAGGAGCGTGCGCTTAGCTTGATCGAGATTCGCCTGGTCACGCGAGACCAGGCTGACGCGCGCGCCTTCGCGCAGAAAACCGAGCGCGCAAGCCAAGCCGATGCCTTTGCTGCCGCCGGTGATGAGGATGTGCTGGTGTTCGAGTTGGAGGTCCATGCCGCCATTGAAACACCGCTCTAAGATTGCTGCATGACCGCATCCAACGCCAGTGCCCCCAGTGCCCCCAGCGCTATCGCGTCAAATCGCTTCTGGGCCGACCTGACGACGCGCGACTTCGCGGCGCTCGACGCGACCCGCACCGTCGCGGTGCTGCCGCTCGGCGCGACCGAGCAGCACGGGCCGCATCTGCCGCTGGGTGTCGACACGCGACTGGCCGATGGCATCGTCGCCGCGATGCTCCCGTTGTTGCTGCCCGATGCATCGGTGCTGGTGCTGCCGACGCAGGCGATCGGCCTGAGCCCGGAGCACGCGCGCTTTGCCGGCACGCTGACGCTGTCGGCCGAAACGCTCATCCGGATGTGGAAAGAGATCGGCGCCGGCGTGGCCCGTGCCGGCATCAAGAAGCTAGTGCTCTTCAACGCCCACGGCGGGCATGTCGGCGCGATGGACGTCGTGGCGCGCGAGCTGCGCGAGGCGCACGACCTCATCGTCTACAGCGTGAGCTGGTTCAATTTGCCGCTGGGCGACGCAGGCACGCAGTTCGGTGCCGACGAGCATCGCTTCGGCGTGCATGCCGGCGACATCGAGACCTCGATGGTGCTGACGCTGCATCCTGAACTCGTCCGCATGCAGGCGGCAGAAGACTTCGCGTCCGCATCGCAGCAGCGCGCCGCGGACTACGCCATTTTGGGCAACGGCAAGAGCGCCAAGCTGGGCTGGGCCATGCAGGATTACAACGCGCAGGGCGCGGCTGGCAACGCGCTTGCGGCGACGGCGGTGAAGGGGCGCGCGGTGGTTGAAGCTGCTGCGCGACAACTCGCGCTGCTGCTCGCCGAAGTGGCACGCTTGCCCTTGTCGATTTTGGGAAAGGACCCGGTATGAAGATGAAAACAGAGGCAAGGGCAAAGGCAAAGGCAACAACGGGGGTGGCCTTCAGATCGGTCGCGCGCGTGCTTGGAGGCCTTGCTTGTACAACGTCGCTGGCCTTCACGCCGGCTGCTTTCGCCGACACGATCAAGGTGCTGACATCGGGCGCCTTCAAGCAAGTGGTGCTGGCCTTCGTGCCCGCCTTCGAAGCTGAAACCGGCAACAAGGTCGAAGTTGCCGATGGCACCGCCGGCGCCCTGCAAAAGCGTGTCGATGGCGGTGAGGCATTCGACGTGGTGGTCATCACGCCGGCGGCACTCGCGCGATACGCCGAGACAGGAAAGGTCGTGCCGTCCAGCGTTGCGACCCTGGCAAAAGTCGGCGCTGGCGTGGGTGTGAAGGCGGGCTCGTTGTTGCCGGAGATCCGCACGGTCGAACAGTTCAAGCAGACGGTTCTGAACGCCCGCGCTGTCGCGTACATCGACCCGGCAGCGGGGGGCTCGAGCGGCATCTACCTGCAAGGCTTGTTCGATCGGCTCGGCATCGGCTCGCAGGTCGCGGCCAAGGCGGTGCTCGTGCAGGGTGGGTACTCTGCGGCCAAGCTCGTGACAGGCGAGGCCGATCTGGCGATCCAGCAGATCAGCGAGATCCTGCCGGTAGCCGGCGTCACGCTGGTCGGTCCACTGCCTGAAGAAATCCAGAACTACACCAGCTATGCCGGCGGGGTCGGTGCGGCGTCGATGCATGCGGCCACCGCGCAAGCCTTCATGTCGCGCATGACCGGTGCGGGCGCGGCCGACGTCATTCGTTCCAAAGGCATGTTGGCGCCCTGACGTTATCGGTCTATCGGTCGCCGCTCATCCTTCACTGGCCTCTGATCAGCCGGCGGCTGGCGTCATCCCGAAAGGCACGGATTCGGTCTTGCCAACCTTGACCGAGCCGTCAGGCCGCTCGCAGGTGCCGATCAGCAATCCGCTCGCCACGGCTCTCGCACGCAGCGCATCCACGATCTCATCGCGCCCCGGTGTTTCGGAAAACGCCTCGCCGGGCTTCAACGCGAAGATTTGAAATGCATAGCGATGCACGCCGTGACCGGGTGGCGGATCGGGTGGCAACCAGGCCGACTGCAGATAAGAGTTGCGACCGGTGTGCAGGCCAGCGCCGTCGTGCTCCGAACTCGCGAGTGCGCCTTCGGCGATGCCGCCGTCCTGCGGTGGCAGATCGACCACGATCGCATGCACCAGCGGGTTGGGCGTCGGCGAGTCGGCGTCTTCCACCAGCAGCACCAGGCTCGCGACATCGGCCGGAACCTTGGCCCATTGCAGCGGGGGCGAGTGGCCGATGCCGTCGGCCGTGTAGCGATCGGGAATGGGTGCGTGATCGACGAAGGCGAGGCTCGAGACTTCGATCGCCGCGAGGCCGCTGCGCAGGCCGAGCGTGTTGAACACGAGTTGGTCGAGGCCGGCACGCACATCGTGCAATGCGTGACCGATGACGTCGGGTAATTTTTCAAGCATGGGACGAGGTATAGCGCGCCTGTCCGGCGCGGGTTGTAGGACGGTGCATGACATGCGCAGCACAAGGTTGCCACCAGAATGTTTTCGAAACGAACACGTCATTCTCCATGCGCACCCCGCCCTCGTCTCCCGCATCTTTCCCGGCGCAGCCGCGCGCTTCTACCGGCATTGCCGGACTCGACAGCGTGCTCGGCGGCGGCCTGCCGCGGGGCCATCTTTACCTGCTCGAAGGAACGCCGGGCGCTGGCAAGACCACCCTCGGCCTGCAATTTCTTCTGGACGGTCGCGAGCGCGGCGAGCGCGGTTTGTACGTGACCCTTTCGGAGACCGCGACCGAGCTCGGCATCGTCGCCGCTTCGCACGGCTGGTCGCTCGAAGGCATCGAGGTTTTTGAGCTCGTGACTGAAGAGGGCCTGAGTCCGTCGGCCGAGCAGTCGATTCTCTATTCGTCCGAAGTCGAACTCGGGGAAACGACGCGCGGAGTCATGTCAGCGGTCCAGCGGTTGACGCCCAGCCGTGTCGTCTTCGACAGTCTTTCCGAGATGCGTTTGCTGGCGCAAGACCCGTTGCGCTACCGCCGTCAGATTCTGGCGCTCAAGCATTTTTTCGCCGCGCGCGAATGCACGGTGCTGCTCCTCGACGACATGACGGCTTCGGGTGGCGACCTGCAATTGCACAGCATCGCCCATGGTGTGCTGGGGCTGGATCAGGCCAGCGGAGACTACGGCCCGGTACGGCGCCATTTGCGCATCGTGAAGATGCGTGGCGTGAAGTACCGCGGTGGCGACCACGACGTGAGCTTGGACACCGGTGGCCTTGAAGTATTTCCGCGTCTCATCGCCTCTGAACACAGGACGGAGTTCGAGGCGTCATCGGTCTGCACGGGAACCACCGCATTCGATGCGTTGCTCGGCGGTGGCCTGGCGCGTGGCAGCAATACGTTGTTCATTGGTCCGTCGGGCGTGGGCAAGACGACGACCGCCATGTCTTGCGTGCTCGCCGCATTGCAACGTGGCGAGCGCGCTTCTTACTACCTGTTCGACGAAGGGATGGGCACCTTGCTGCAGCGCTGCGACTCGCTGAATCTGCCGATTCGCAACTACCTCGACAACGGTCAGCTCGAGGTCTTCGCGCTCGACCCGGCCGAGGTATCACCGGGGCAGTTCACCAACATGGTTCGCAATGCAGTGCAAAAACGCGGCGCCTGCACCGTAGTGATCGACAGTCTCAATGCGTACCTGCAAGCCATGCCGGGTGCCAAGTTCCTGCTGCTGCAGATGCACGAGCTGCTCAACTTCTTGAATCAGCAGGGCATCGTTACTTTGCTGGTGCTCGGGCAGCATGGCATCGTCGGCGACGTGCGCAGCGACCTCGACCTCAGCTATTTGTCGGACGCCATCGTGCTGTTCCGTTTTTTCGAGGCGCGCGGGCAGCTCTTGAAGGCGGTGTCGGTGGTCAAGAGCCGGACGAACCGGCACGAGCTGACGATTCGCGAGTTCAGGCTGGGCGATGCGGGCGTCGAAGTGGGGCCTGCCTTGACCGATTTCGAGGGCGTTCTGTCGGGCGTGCCGTCTTACAGAGGTGGTGTCCGTTTGCTCGGCGACGCGATGGTTGCCGCCGCCTGAGCATGGAAGGGCGCGTACTGATTCATACGCCGCGCGGACGCGATGCCGCGGTGGTTCAAAAGGTTCTGGCCGGTCGCGATCTGGTGGCGTTGGTGTGCGAGTCGGCCGAGGAAATGCTGACCAATCTCGATGAAGGCGCGGCGACCGCGATCCTGACCGAAGAGTCTTTGCTGCAAGTGCCGGAGATGCCGTTGAGCGCCTGGCTCACCGCGCAGCCCAGCTGGTCCGATTTTCCTTTTATCGTGTTGGCTTCGCGCGATGCCAATGGTCGTTCGCGAAGGGCGCTTGCGCTGCTGCAGAAACTCGGCAACGTGTTCGTATTGGAGCGGCCAGTGCATTCCGAAACTCTAGCGCGAGCTGCCGACGCCGCAGTGCGTGCGCGTCGCCGCCAATACGCGACGCGGCTCAACCTGCAGCAACTGCAGGACACGCGTGCCGAAGTCGAACGGCTGAACGGCGCGCTCGAGGAACGCATCGTGTCGCGCACCCGCGAGCTGGCCGGCGCCAACGACCGCCTGATGGCTGAGATCGCTGAACGGGAGCGGGCCCAGGCCGCGTTGATCCAGGTGCAGAAGATGGAGGCGATCGGTCGGCTCACGGGCGGCATCGCGCACGACTTCAACAACCTGCTGCACGTGGTCAACATGAACCTCGACATGGTGTCGCGTGTCGCCAAGGACGACAAGGTGCTGGGCATCGCGGCGCGCGCGAAGGGTGCGGTCGGACGCGGCGCCAAGCTGACCGGGCAACTGCTTTCCTTCGCTCGCAACCAGTCGCTGTTGCCGCGGCTGACCGACGTCAATGCGCTGCTGGAAGGGTTACGCGAACTGGTCGCGGTATCGGTCGGGCCGTCCGTCAACGTCGAACTGCAGCTGGCCGACGAACCCGTCTGGGCCGTGCTCGACGCCAATCAGCTGGAAATGGCCGTGCTCAATCTGGCGGTCAATGCGCGCGACGCCATGCCGGGCGGTGGCGCCCTGACCATCTGCGCATCTGTGGCCCACATGGCTTCTAGTGCGGACGGCCGAGACGCCGGGCATGGCGCTGATCCTGTGGGCGCCTTGTTGAAGCCCGGTCCCTATGTCGCCGTGTCGGTGGTCGACACCGGCGCTGGCATTCCTCCTCATCTGTTGACCAAGGTGTTCGACCCGTTCTTCACGACCAAGCCAGTAGGCAGCGGCACGGGCCTGGGGCTGAGCCAGGTCTATGGCTTCGCGCAGCAGTCGGGCGGCATTGCCACGGTGCGCAGCGAGGAAGGTCGCGGCACCGTGGTCGAGATGCGCTTTCCGGCGTCGAACGATCGGGTCCAAGCCGGGGCCTCGAACGCTGCGATACCGACGCCGGACGTCGCCGCCGAGCGGCAGAGGGTGCTGGTGATCGAAGACGACGCCGAGGTTCGCCGCGCCATCGTCGACAGTCTGACGATGCTGGGTTACGCGGTGAGCGAAGCGGCTGGCGGTGCCAGTGGACTGGCCGCGCTCGGGGCTGCGCCGCAGGATTTGCTGATCGTCGACTACGCCATGCCCGGCATGAATGGCGCCGAAGTGATCGCCAGGGCGCGCGAGCAGGCAGGCGATATTCCGGTGATCCTGGCGACCGGCTATGCCGACATGGCCGAGGTCGGACGTGTGCTCGGTACGCAGTCGATCCTGATCAAGCCTTTCGATATTTCGACACTCGCAACAGCCGTGTCAAAGGCGCTGCAGCCTGCGCTCGTCGCACCGACAGAACACAGTTAGCCGTCAGCTTGGTCGCTCTATCATCGGGCGGTTTCAACAACCGACAAAAGGGAAAAGCATGGGAATCATCTGGACAATTCTGATCGGCTTCATCGCCGGTCTGGTGGCACGTGCCGTGCTGCCGGGCAACCAGTCGCTGGGCTTCATCCTGACCACGGTCCTCGGAATTGCAGGATCGCTTATCGCGACCTACATCGGGCAGGCCATGGGTTGGTACACGGCGGGTGCAGGCGCGGGCTTCATCGCCTCGGTGGTCGGCGCGATCGTGTTGCTGGTGCTCTACGGGCTCGTCGCGCGCAAGAGCTGAACCCACAGACAAGGAGAAAATCATGGGATTGATGGACATTCTTCAGAGCGCGCTGGCTGGTAACGGCGCTGCGAACGAAGCAAATGCCGAACAGCATTTCGATCAAGCGGCTCAGCACGCGTCGACCGACGAATTGGGAGCCGGCCTGGCGGGCGCGATGCGCTCCGACCAGACACCGCCGTTCGGTGACATGGTCGGCAAGCTGTTCGGCCAATCGTCTTCTGCGCAGCAGGCGGGCGTGCTGAACCAGATTCTTGCCACGCTCGGGCCTGCTGCCGCATCCGCCATCGCAGGCGGTGCGCTGGGCCGCATCCTGTCGCCCGGCCAGACGCAGGTCACGCCGGACCAGGCATCGCAGTTGTCGCCGGCGCAGGTGACCGACATCGCGGCGCATGCCGAGCAGTCGCACCCCGGCATCGTCGATCAGGTGAGCCAGTTCTATGCGCAGCATTCGGGGCTCATCAAGATGCTCGGCAGCGCTGCGTTGATGGTCACGCTCGCAAAGATGAAAGAGAACGCGACAGCGCGCGGATAGCCTGAAGTCAGGCGCGCATGGCGCCGGGTTGCCAGAGTGCGCATAAAGTCACAGGCGCGCCCGACGGCCATGCGCTGCAGTCGTACAAACCCAGTGGTTTGCGTATGATGACCTTTGTAATTGATTGTTTCATGGCAATCAATTTGCAACCGTTTTCATGCGCTCCAGGGACACGATCATGCAAGCCACTCGAAGAGGATTTGGCCGGACGGCTGCTGCCATCGGTTTGTTGGGTGCGACGGGCGCCGCCACCCTGATCGGGACGACGTCGTTTGCCCAGGCTGCGCGCCGCGTCCCGGGTTGGAAGATCATCGTCGGCCAGTCCATCCCCATGACCGGCGCGGCCAACGAAATCGGCATGGCATTTGCGGCGGGCGCCAAGCTCTACGTCGACGCGTGGAACGAGCATGGCACCACCGGCCCGACGCTCGAACTGCGCCAGCTCGACGATGGCTACGACGCAGAGCGAGCCAAGGCCAATTCCACCAAGTTGCTGGGCAACGGCGCCGATGTGTTGTTCGGCTATGTCGGTACCGCCAGCAGCATGGCCGGCGCACAAGTGGCACAGCAGCAGGGCGCAGCGTTTTTCGCCCCTTTTGCGGCTCCCGACTTGTTGCGCGACAAGGCGCACGCCAACGTTTTCCATGTACGGCCGAGCATGGCCGACGAGGCTTTTGCGATGCTCCGGCACTGCGACATCCTCGGGCAAAAGCGCATCGCGGTCGTCGCCGACGACGACGCGATGGGGCGCGCCGCACTGCAGGCGGTGCAAGACGCCGCGGTCGAATTGAAGCTGGCGCCTCCGGTTGCAACCGTGTTCGTCAAGCCGGGCAGCACGCAAGTGGCCGCCGCGGTAGCCGTCATCGCCAAGGCTGAACCGCAGACCATCATCCAGGCGTCGCTCTCATCGACCACCGCAGCGTTCGTGCGCGAGATGCGCAAGACCGGCTACGGGAGCGCGTTCATGACGTTCTCTGTCGTTGGCATCGATCCGCTCTACACCGCGCTCGGCAAGGAAATCCGTGGCGTCATCATTTCGCAGGTGGTGCCGTCGCCGCGCAGTTCGGCCACGGTCGCCATCGTCAAGGAATATCTGGCGGCGGTCGGCGACTCGGATCAGATCGCGTCGTACGAAGGACTTGAAGGTTTCATCGCCGCCAAGGCGTTGGCCGAGGCTGCACGCCGCGCCGGGCCGTCCCCCACACGCGTGGCGCTGCAAAAAGCCATGACCGGCATGACCGACTACGACGTCGGCGGCTTTCGCGTGAACCTGCGTCCGCCACTGCACGATGCGGCACGCGCGGTCGACCTGGTCTACATCACGGCCGAGGGGCGCGTACTGCGCTGATGCCGTGCACGCGTCGCGGAGGCATTCGCTCATGTCGTGCGCGGCGCTGCTCGCTGCCGTGAGTGTCGGAACCGTCGAAGCGCAGGTGCAGCGCTGCACCGACGCGAATGGCAAGGTCTCGTATTCGGACGCGATGTGCGACGGCGACCGCGCCGTCAAGGTGTTCAGTGCGGGGTCGACCGCCAGCCAGCAGTGGAAGCCGGAGGGTTATCGTGCGCCGCTGCCGATGGTTCCACCACCGAACGCCCGACCTGTGCAGGTTCGTCAAATACGATGACCGCATGCCGCCTCGCGTTCCCAGTGTTCCAAAAGTCCCCAAGGCGCCAAAAGTCCCGCGCATTCCCCGCAGTCACCACTACCACGTGTATGTCGTGGAGCTCGACGACCAGGTCTGGAACAGCACGCGTTTTCGCAAGGCCAACTCTGGCTGGATGCTGGGCAAGCCCTTCGTCTACGTCGGCATGACGGGGCTCGATCCCGACGTGCGCTTCGACAAGCACAAGGCTGGTATCCAGGCCAACGTGTTCGTGCGCGACTTCGGTGTGCGGCTGCTGCCGAAACTCTACGATCGCTACAACCCGATGCCATACGACGCAGCGCGTGACATGGAGGTCGAACTCGGCATCTCGCTGCGCAGACTCGGCTTCGGTGTCTGGCAGGCTTGACGCACGAGGTGCCTCGGCTGGCACACTGGTCCGCATGCACCTGCTTTCTTCCACGATATTCGCTGCCTTGTTGATCGCCACCACGCCGTCCGCGACGTTTGCAGCGCAAGGTCATGGTCATGCTGCCGCGGCTGCAGCACAGATTGAAGACGTCATGGGCTCGCGGCTCGCCGCGGCGATCGACGGTCCGCAACGCAGTGCTGCCAATCGCGCACGCGATGCGGCGCGCCATCCTGTCGAAACCTTGCGCTTCTTTGGCCTCACGCCCGGCCGGACAGTGATCGAGATCGCTCCGGGCGGCGGCTGGTACACCGAGATCCTTGCGCCGTACCTGCGCGACGGCGGCAAGTTCTACGCCGCCTATGAACCGGATGAAAGCCCGGACGCCCGGGCTTCGCGCCAGCGCTTTGAGAAGAAGCTGGAAGCCAGCCCGGACGTCTATGGCCGTACTGTTCTCGGCACGATGCCCGCTGCCGGACGCGGCTTCGTCGGCATCGCGCCCAAGGGAGGTGCCGACTTGGTGCTCACCTTTCGCAACATCCACAACTGGATCGAGGCCGGTGATTTCGACGATATGCTGCGCGCGTTCTATGCGGTGCTCAAGCCCGGCGGCGTGCTCGGCGTCGAAGAGCATCGCGCGCCGGCCGGCACCTCGCTCGCCCGCGTCATCGCCAGCGGCTACGTGCCGGAAGATTTCGTCATTGCCCGCGCCCGCGCAGCGGGCTTCGAACTGGCAGCGCGCAGCGAGATCAACGCCAACGCGCGCGACACCAAAGACCATCCGAACGGCGTCTGGTCGCTGCCGCCGACGTTGCGCGGTGGTGATGTCGACCGGAAAAGGTTCGAAGGCATCGGCGAGTCCGACCGCATGACCTTGAACTTCGTGAAGCCGCTGCGCTGAAGGCGGCTTCAGGCGCACGTTTCAGGCGTACGTTTCAGGCGTACGTAACCCAGCTCTCGTAGTCCGGCCCGTCGAGGTGCGGCAGCGTGTTGTAGGTGACCAGCATGTGGCGCTTCGGCGTGAACACGAACTCTGTGACCGAGGTGTTCCGAATGCGCATGTTGAGCTCGATCGTCGTCTCCGCGCTGGTCCCCAATACATGGCCGACCGCCGTGCTGATCGGCCCGCCGCTCGACACCACCAGCACCTTGGCGCCATGGTGCCTGTCTCGCACATGGTCTAGCGCGGTCGTGACGCCCGCCAGAAAGTCGATGTAGTTGGGCATGCCGACCGGCTCGGTCTTGCCCTGCATCCACGCGGCGAGGCCAGTGCGAAGTAGCCGGAAATGATGGCGGTACATCTCCGGTGAATCGGCTTTTTCAAGCTTCTCCGGATGGATCGTCGCAATGATGGCCTCGCTGTCGTACTCGTTCAGCCCCGGCCACGGCAGCACGTCGTCGCGCTCGATGCCCAAACCCTTGGCGATGCCGTTCCATGTCTGGACATGGCGCTTGAGCGTTCCGGTGATCACCGCGTCGAACTTCACGCCCCGTTCGCGCCAGTACTCGCCAAGCCGCACGGCCTGACGGATTCCCAAATCGCTCAAGTTGTCGTAGTCCAACGCCCCGAAGCTTGCTTGTCCGTGGCGCACGAAGTAGAGGGTTCCCATGAGTCTATTTGGCAATAGCAGGGCTGGAAAAGCTTGTCCCGCTTGCGACTTTTGCTATCGTTTTTATAGCATCTGACGAGGTGGAACAAATTGGCACTTCGCTTTGGAAGGTAGTACTTGGTGCTTACCAGCAACAGCCAAACGCCAAACTTGTGTAACACTAAGATACTCGATTGCACTGTTCTGCACGTCTAGTTGTTACTGGGCGTAGCGGACATTTTCACCGTCATCGGAGCTTGTTTTGAATACCTCGTATCGCAGCGTCTGGAACCATGCTCTCGGCGCATGGGTTGCCGTTTCTGAAGTCACACGTTCGCGCGGAAAGCGCTCTGGGTCGGTGGTTGCGATCGCTGCCGCAACGTTTGTAGGTTTCTTCGCTGCTACGGGCGCCTCGGCACAGTCGCATGACTATGGCAATGGCCCGTATGGCACCGTTATCAACACGGCCCCGGCCCCGGCTACGATTTCTCTAAATACCAACCTTGGCATCGATGCAAGCCAAACAGCCGACATCAATGGTGCAGGCGGGATTATCAAAACGGGCGTGGGTCGCTTGGCTCTGAGCAGCACGACAAGCAACTACACCGGCGCGACAACGATCAATGCGGGCATTCTGGCCATTTCAAACGATCTGGCATTGGGAAACGCGGCTAACGGCCTGCAACTCAACGGTGGAACACTCCAGTTCGGGGCCGGAAACGTCACGAGCGCGCGGGCCATAACCGTATCGGCTAGCGGTGGCTCGATTGACGTCAACGACGCCTTCGCAAATGTCCTGAGCGGTGGCTTCGCCGGCAGCGGTGCACTGGCGCTGGTCAACCTCGGGACCAGCCCGAGCGAAACGACGCGACTGACGCTGGCAGGCAGCAGCGCGGGGTTCACCGGAACTACCCAAGTCGGCCGCAACGATGTGCCAAATGTCCCTGCTTCGGGCCGCATCAACGTCGCAATCACGAGTGACGGCGCCCTCGGAACGGGCGGCAACGTGGTCAACATCTACAACAACGGCGAACTCGATTTCACGGGCACGGGCGTTACCGCCGGCAACTTGCACATCAACACGCTGAGAAGTACCGATACGCTGGGAACGAACTCCGGCGTGACGTTCGCTGCCGGCGCGTCGGCTGGCAATGCCACCATCGGCATCAGTGCTGCGGGCGCTTTGATCGACTTTCTAACCGGTACGACGGCGGCAACATCGACCCTTAACAATAGCGGCGGCGGTCGAATCTATTTCGAGGGCAACAGCACGGGCGGCACTGCAACGATCAACAACACCGACGGTCGGCTGTATCTCCTGGGCACGGTAGATCTGAGCGGTGCCAAGGTGAACAACGCCGTCGCCGGAACGGTCTATATCAGCGACTCCACCACCGGCGTTGCGATTGGCAGGCTGTCAGGCGCCGGCAACGTGGTCTTGGGCGGAAAAGCGTTGACGGTCGGCGGGGCCAGCATTTTGGGTGACAGCGACACCATCAGCGGCGTCATTTCTGACTTGGGCAAGCAGTTCAAGGACCTCAATGGCAACGGCTACAACAACGCCGCTACTGCGGCCGGCGGTTCAGTCGTCAAAGTCGGCGCCGGAACGCTGGCGCTGACCGGCACAAACACCTATTCGGGCGGTACCGGCATCACTGCGGGAACCCTGGCGTTCAATAACGCGCAAGCCTTGGGCACTGGCGCGGTCGTCATGACCGGTGGTGAATTGCTGGCGACAAACGACGTGGCGTTCGGCAGTGCCTTGCAGAGCATCACTTTCAACGGATCGGCCACCGTGGCCGCAGCGACAGGCAAGACGTTTACTTTCACGGCTGGCATCACCAACAAGGCATCGGTCGCGACCTTCGGCAACGCGACCGACAACGGCGTGGTGCTGTTCACGCCCGCGTCTGTCACGACGACCAACGTGGCGAGCCTGAACGTGGCCGGCGGCACGCTGCGCGCCGGCGACGCCACCGGCCTCAACGCCCTGACCTCGATCAATGCATCGACGACAGTCGCCAAGGGCGCCACGCTCGATCTCAACAGTTTCAACACGAGCGTTGCCAACCTGCAAGGTGCTGGAACGGTACTGACGGGTACGGACGCGTCGAAGGCGCTTACGGTCAATGCCGGCAACTTCGCTGGCTCGATTCAGGGCGCAGACAGCCTCATCAAGAACACTGTCGGCACCCTCGTCCTGTCGGGCGTCAACACGTACGGCGGCGCGACCACGGTCAACGCGGGCGTCTTGCGCGCCGGTGCCGCCAATGTGCTGCCGGTCGGCACGGCGCTCACCGTTGCAAATGCTGCCACCTTCGACCTGAATGGCCAGGCGCAGACCATCGGTTCCCTGGCCGGCGTCGCCGGCAGCGCTGTCACGCTCGGCAGTGCAACGCTCACGACCGGTGGCAACAACGCGAGCACGGCCTTCGACGGTGTGGTCTCGGGCACCGGCTCGCTGGTGAAGACGGGCACGGGCACCTTCACGCTTGGCGGTGCTAACAGCTATGCCGGTGCCACCAACGTGAATGCCGGAACTCTTCAGGCCAGTGCGGCCAACGTGCTGCCATCCAATACGGCCGTGACCGTGGCCAACGGCGCTACGCTCGCACTCGCCAACCAGGCGCAGACCATCGGCTCGCTGGCCGGCGCAGGCGCCGTGACGCTCGGCTCTGCCGCACTGACCACCGGCGGCGCGAATACCAGCACGGCCTTCACTGGCGCGATCTTTGGCAGCGGCTCGCTGATAAAGACAGGCACCGGCGTCTTCGCCGTCTCAGGTGCCAACACGTACACCGGCACCACCACCGTGGCCCAGGGCACGCTCTCGGCGACCGCAGCCAATGGCCTCAGCGCCGCCTCGGCCCACACAGTCGCCTCTGGCGCCACCCTGGCGCTCAACGGCAACAGCCAGACCGTCGCCTCGCTCACCAACTCCGGCATCGTCTCGATCGTCGGCACCACCCCCGGCACCACGCTGACGGTGAACGGCGCGTACGTGGGCAACGGCGGTACGCTGGCGCTGGGCACCCTGCTCGGCGCCAACGGCACCTCCGACCGCCTGGTGTTGAACGGCGCGGGCGCCAGCGCCTCGGGCTCGACCAACGTCGCCATCACCAACTTCGGCGGCCTGGGCGCACTGACCACCGGCAACGGCATCGAAGTCGTGACCGCACAAGGCGGCGCCACCAGCACCAAGACCGCCTTCGCACTCGCCGGCGGCCACGTCGATGCCGGCGCTTTCCAGTACCGTTTGTACGCAGCCGATGCGGCCGGCAATGGCAGCAGTTTCTTTTTGCGTTCGCAGGACACCACGCAGGTCGCGCCCGTTACCCCAGGCACGCCCGTCACGCCGACCTTCCCGACGCTGAGCGTCCCGAGCTACCGCGCCGAAGTGCCGGTGTATTCGGCAATGGGCAATGTGCTGCGCCAGGACGACCTCGCGATGCTCGGCAACCTGCATCGCCGCATGGGCGACGAAGCCAACGTTGCGACCGCACCGGCCAGTGGCATGGCCGGTGATTCGGGCTGGGGCAGCGGCAACCGCCGTGCCTGGGGCCGCGTCTTCGGCGGCACCACTACCATCGCGCAGAGCGGTACCGTGGGCACCGACACCCGCGCCAGCACGACCGGCTTCCAGACCGGTGTCGATCTCTTCGCCAACGACCGCTGGAACGCCGGCGTCTACATCGGCGCCCTGCGCACCGATGCCAACGTCAACGGCAACTTCGGCCTGGGTGGCCTGAGCGGCTATGCCGGCAGCTTCCGCGCCGACAGCCAGTACCTGGCGGGCTACGCGACGTACCAGATCCCGCAAGGCATGTACGCCGACTTCGTGTTGCAGTACGGCCGCCAGGACGTGACCGCCGATGCGCTGTTCAAGCCGAGCGCCAAGACCAAGGGCGACAGCCTTTTGGCCTCGGCTGAAGTCGGCCAGCGCTTTGCGATTGGCAATGGCTGGGCGATCGAACCCCAGGCCCAGTTGGTGTATCACCGCCTGAACCTGGACAACACCGGCATCACCGGCTTCACCAACGTGCAGCAAAACCCGGACAGCCAGATCCTCGGCCGCATCGGCGTGCGCTTTGCGGGCGACATGATGACGTCAATGGGTCGCTTCCAACCGTACGCACGGGTGAACCTGTGGCACGGATTCGGTGGTACCGACACGGCGACTTTCGTCGGACTGGCAGGTGCGACCACGATCTCCAGCCGCATCGGCTACACGTCGACCGAATTGGCTGTCGGCGCCACGCTGTCGGTCACCAAGTCGGTGAGCCTGTACGGCGAAGTGGGCAAGCTGTTTCACTCCGGTGGCAGCGATGCGCGGGTGAAGACTTCGGTGCAGGGATCGCTGGGTGTGAAGTTCGCGTTCTAACTGGCTAGCTTGCAAGGACACCGGCGAACATGCCGGTGTCGACATTGCCGCCGGTGAGCGCAATGCCCACCGTCCTGCCGCGCCAGCGGTCCTGCTGTTGCAGGGCCGCTGCCAGCGCCGCAGCACCGGCACCCTCGGCCACGTTGTGCGTATCAATAAATAGCGCACGCATGGCTTCGGCGACTTCGTCGTCACTCACCGCAATCACATCGTCGGCTTCGCGTTGGATGACCTGAAGTGCCTCGGGCACGGGCGTTCGGCAGGCCATGCCGTCAGCCAGTCGCGTGCTGACAGGCGCCTCCATCATCCGTCCTGCCTTGAAGGAATCGCGGTAGGCCGTGGCGTGCGACGACACCACGCCGATGATTTGCGTCGACACGCCGCAATGCGCGCGCGCCACGGCGGCGGCTGCAAAGCCGGAACCGAGCCCGATCGGGACGAACAGCACGTCGGGTGGCGTATCGCGCAAGGCATCGAAGAATTCGACATACGCCGTAGCGACGCCGCGCACCAGATCGCGATGAAACGACGGCACGCGGTGCAGGCCGTCGCGCGTGGCCAGCATGCCGGCGTGCTCGCTGGCCTCCTGAAAATCGTTGCCGTGTTCGATCAGCGTGACGCCGAGCGCGCGCATGGCAGCGTTCTTTTCGACCGAGTTGCCGTGCGGCACGACGATGGTGGCGGCAAGCCCGTGGCGCCGTGCAGCGAAGCCGACCGACTGGCCGTGGTTGCCGCGGGTCGCACTGATCACATGGCGCACGGTGGGTTGTTGCCGCGCCAGCATCTCGAAGTAAGTGAGGCCGCCACGGATCTTGAAGGCGCCGACCGGCGTGTGGTTCTCGTGCTTGACCCACACCGTGGCGCCGAGCCGTGTGGACAACAGCGGCCACGCGTATTGCGGTGTCGGCGGCATGGCGGCGTACACCGTGCGTTGTGCGGCTTCGATTTCTTCGCGGTCGAACAGCATGGGTGCGGGTGCGGGTGCGGATGCGGATGCGGATGCGGGCGTGTTCTCCGACAAAAGCACGGCGGTCATTTGCGCTCCGTCAGCGCGATGCGCACTGCGATGGCCGCGAGCACGGTGCCCATCACGTAGCGCTGCGTACGCAGCCAGCCGGTGCTCTGCGACAGCAGTGCCGTGATGCCCGCCGCACCGAACACCAGCGTCGCATTGACGACCGCGCTGCCTGCGATCTGCACCGCACCCAGCATCGCGCTCTGCAGCAGCACCGAGCCATGCTCCGGGTGAATGAATTGCGGAAAGAACGAAAGGTAGAACATCGCCACCTTCGGGTTCAGCAGGTTGGTCAGGAAGCCCATGCGAAAGAGCTTGCCCGGCCGGTCTGCCGGCAGTGCGCGCGGCTCGAATGGCGCTGTGCCGCCGGGCTTCACCGCCTGCCATGCGAGCCAAAGCAGGTAAGCCGCGCCGATCAGGCGTATCGCATCGAAGGCCAGCGGCACGGCGAGCAACAGCGCCGTCAGCCCGAGCGCCGCGGCGACCAGATGCACCAGAAACGCCAGCAACACGCCCGCCAGCGAGACGAACCCCGCGCGCCGCCCCTGCACCAGCGTGCGCGAGACGCAATAGATCATGTTCGGCCCCGGGGTCAGCGCCAGCAGCAGCGAGGCGATGGCGAACCAGGTGAGTTCGGCGACGGAAAGCATGGTCAGAGTCCTTTGGATTCGAGCGTGACGGGGCCGCGCGGTGTGTCGAGCACAGCGACGAGGTTCGGTGCGCCGGCAAGCACGTTCATGTCGACGAGGCCGATGGCTGTCAGCGCGGTTGCAAGGTCGTCGGCGCGCGGGTGTGTCAGATGCATCGAACGCAGCGAGATGCCCGAAGTTGGCAGGCTCTCGACCGGGTGCACGGCGCCCCACTGGATCAACGTCGGCAGCGCGCCGTAGAAAAGGCGCTGGCCGTCGTCGCGCACGGTGATTTGCCATTCGAGGCGGCCGGCGGCCGTGTCGCGTGCGGCTTCGATCAAGGGGCCGCGATCGATGTGTGCGTGGTGGCGCGACAGCGCCTCCAGCGAGGCGCGCGCATCGGCCACGCGGGCGACGAAATGGATCAGGTGCGGACCGTGGCGTGCGAGGCCCGCCTGCAGCACCGCATCGTCGAAGTCGAACCAGCGGCGCAATCCGGCTGCGCGCGTCGGCGTCGTTTTGCGATTGATCGCGATGATCTCTAAGTAGCTCTGCGGAAACGCATCGCTCGAAATGGCGAGCAAGCGGTTGTGCGTGCCCATCATCGGATGCGGTCCGCCTGTCGAGGGCGTGACGCCGAGCGTGGCCTCGCACCAGGCCACGCCTTCGTCCAGCGAGGCCGCAGCGATGACGAGGTGGTCGAGGCGGGCTGGCATCGCTACAACGTGACCGTGCCGTCGATGCAGGTGACCGAATCGCCACCGATCCAGATCGTGCCGTCGGCGTCGCGCTCGACGGTCACGCGGCCGTCGCGGCCCAGCGTCTGGCCTTGTGCGACGAGGTAGCGGGCCGGCAGGTGGTCGTCGGCAATCAGCCATTCGGCGAGACCGGCGTTCAAGCTGCCGGTGACCGGGTCTTCCTCGATGCCCATGTTGGCAGCGAACGCGCGGACTTCCAGGTCGGCCGCGATCGGGGCGATGGGCTTCACGCTGGCTTTGTCCGCACTGCCGAAGGCGCGCGCCTCGCGGTTCGATCGACCGATAAGCGCGCCGTTCGAAGCCGGCGCAGGAACGCCGGCGACGCCGACCGCCTGTCCCAGTTCCTTGAGCGCGCGATGGTCCGGCGTCAGCGCGAGCACCGTGTCCGCATCGTTCAGCAGCAGCCCGAGCCACACCGGCCCGTTGTCGAGCAGTTGGGCCGACAGAATCTGATGCGCCTTCAGTCCGAGCGCACTCGCCACCTTGGCCAGCAAGGTGGGGCTCGGCGCACTGCGCTTGAGCTTGGGCGCCGCGAAGGCAAGCCGATCGCCGTTGGCGCCGGCTTCGCGCCGCACCGTGACCAGCCCGGCGGCGCATTGCTGCACCACGCGGCCTTCGGATCTCGGTCGACCGCCGGCCTCCAGCCAGGCATGGCAACTGCCCAGCGTGGGATGGCCCGCAAAGGGCATCTCGCCGCCGGGCGTGAAGATGCGCACGCGGTAGTCGGCGGCATCGTCGGTCGGCGGTAGCACGAAGGTCGTTTCCGACAGATTGGTCCAGTGCGCGAAGCGTTGCAGCTCGGCGTCGTCGAGGTCGGTGCCATCGAGCACCACGGCCAGCGGGTTGCCGCGGTACCGCACGGCGGTGAACACGTCGACTTGTTTGAACGCACGGGTTTTCATTTGTCGTCTATTCCAGTGCGAGGTCGAGCACGCCGCGCGCGCCCACGCGTGCCGACACGTCGGCGAACCAGCGCTCGAGGTTCGGCCAGGCCGGTCGCGTGTACTCGGTGACGGGCAAGCCGAACCAGCGATGCGTCTCGCAACCGATCGGGATGTCGGCCATGGTGAAGCGGTCGCCCGCCATGTAGGCCCGGTCCGCCAGATGCGTGTCGAGCATCGCGAGCAGCGGCTCGGTCGCATTCACCGAGCGGGCGATCACGGCGGCGTCGCGTTCGTCCGGCGCCTTGCGAATCCACTGCACGAACGCGCCACCGCTGACCGCGTTGAGGGCGGTCTGCTGCCAGTCCATCCAGCGCTCGGCATCGAAGCGTTCGCCCAGCAAGTCGGGATAGAGCTTGCCGAGCGAGTGCTTCGCGCACAGGTAGCGCACGATGACGTTCGACTCCCACAACACCACGCGCTCGGTGCCCTCGCCGTCGTCGATCACCGGCACCATCGCGTTCGGATTGAGCGCCAGGTACTCGCGTGTTTGCACCACGCCGAAGCGGCCGCCGGCTTCGGTGCGCTGGAAGTCGAGCCCGAGCTCCTGCGCGCACCAGACGACCTTGCGCACGTTGAGTGAACTGATGCGGCCCCAGATGTTGAGCATGGTTCGGTTCTTAGGTTTCTGTTTCAGTCGTTCAGGTCGAGGCCAGCTCGCGCTCGACCTTGGCCGCGGCGTTGTGCGCCAGCTGTTCGCGCAGCGTCGCTGCGAGCGCAGCGATGGCGATGTCGATTTCTTCGACGCTGGCCGTCACGAACGACAGTCGAAGCGTGCGCGGATCGCCTTCTCCAGCGAAGAACGGCGCACCCGGCACGAAAGCCACGCCGCGCGCGACCGCCTTCGGCAGCAGCGCCACGGTGTCGATGCCCTCAGGCATGCGCGCCCACAGGAACATGCCGCCGACCGGCGTGTTGAACTCGACGTCGAGTCCCTTCATCTCGCGGCGCAGGGCAGCGATCATCGCGTCGCGCTGGCGCTTGTACAGGGCGCGGATCGTCGGCACGTGGCGGTCCAGAAAGTTGTCTTTCATGACCGACGACACCATGCGCTGCGTGAAGATCGGCGTGTGCAGATCGACCGCCTGCTTGGCCTGCAAAAGCTTGGGGTAAATCGCTTTGGGCGCGACCAGGAAGCCTAGGCGGAGTCCCGGTGCCAATACCTTGGAGAACGAGCCGAGGTAGATGCAGCCTTCCGGGTTGCGCGAGGTGAGCGAGAGCGGCGGCGGCGCGTCGAACCACAGGTCGCCGTAGGGGTTGTCTTCGACGATGGGCAGGCCTGCCTTGGCTGCGGCGGCCGACACGGCGGCGCGCCGCGCCTCGGTCCAGGTGCGGC
Source organism: Variovorax sp. LG9.2 (assembly GCF_035018885.1). Classification (NCBI taxonomy): domain Bacteria; kingdom Pseudomonadati; phylum Pseudomonadota; class Betaproteobacteria; order Burkholderiales; family Comamonadaceae; genus Variovorax; species Variovorax sp. LG9.2. Next base: position 63,196 of record NZ_JASJXB010000024.1, read on the forward strand.
CGGTAGGGTTCTGAAAATTGGGCAGCAGATAGACAAAGCGCGCGTCTTTGGCCTTGGCCAGCAGGTCGTCGACAAGCACGCCGTCGTTGTCGCTCGCCACGCTCACCGGCACCGGCTCCATCGGGCCGAAAGCCTGCAGCGCGCCGAGGTAGGTCGGGGTTTCGACAAGCACCTTGCTGCCCGGATCGATCAGCACCTTGGCGACCAGGTCGAGTCCTTGCTGCGAACCGGTGGTGATGAGCACCAGCGAAGGATCGACGTTCCACGGCAGCATGTCGGCCACGGCTTGCCGCAGCGGCCCATAGCCTTCGCTCGCCGCGTACTGCAAGGCTGCCTGACCATCGGTGTGCAGCACTTCGGCGCAAGCGTCGGCGAACTCCTGGATGGGAAATGTCTTGGGTGAGGGCAGGCCGCCCGCCAGGCTGATGATGCCGGGCTGTTCGGCGACCTTCAGAATTTCCCGCAACACCGAGGGATTCATCTTTTCGGCCCGTGCGGCCAGTTTCCAGTCCATGCTTTTTCCTTGATTGCCTGATGAGCGGGTGATTTTTGGTAGCCGTCGATTTTCAACGGAGCGTGTCGATCGCGGGGGTGGCAACCGTCGGCATCGCGCGCGGCTGCGACAGCTTCTTGCCGATGACCACGGTCGCGACCACCGCGACCGCGAAGCCCAGTGTGACGACGTCGAGCGGTTCGCCCAGCAGCGGGATCGACGCGAGGATCGACAGAAACGGTTGCAACAGTTGGGCCTGGCTCACGCGCAGTGCACCGCCGAGCGCCAGGCCGCGATACCAGGCGAAGAAGCCCATCCACATCGAGAACACGCCGACGTAGACGAAGCCGATCCACGCCGACACCGCGATGGCCTGTGCCGGCCACAAGACGAGCGTCGCCGGCAAGGTGAAGGGCAGCGCCATCACGCAGACCCAGCAGATCACGCGCTCGGCACCGAGCGACGGCGTGACCTGCGCGCCGTAGATATAGCCGAATGACGCCGCGATCACCGCGCCGACCAGCAACAGGTCGGCCCATTCGAACCCGAACCCGCCGCCGTGCCGGCTGGCGCGCAGCATCGAAAACGCAACCACGAGCAGGCTGCCGACCACGGCGCACACCCAGAAGCCGAGCCGCGCGCGCTGATGCAACACCCAAGCTGCAACGGCGGCAGTGACAAGCGGCAGCAGCGCCGTGATGACAGCCGCGTGGCTCGCGGTGACGACGCGCAACGCATACCCGAGCAACAAGGGATAGCCGACCGCGTTGCCCAGCACGGCGATGCCGAGCGGCTTCCATTGATGACGTTGCGGCCGCGGCGATCGCGTCGCCAGCAAGAAAACGACGGAGAGCGCGCCGGCCAGCGCCGCGCGGCCGACGGTGACGAACCACGGCGACAGCTGCGGCGCTGCCTGCGTACCCGTCGCCAGCCGCGTCATCGGCAGCGTGACGGCGAAGATGGCGACGCCTAATACGCCGAGCCACATACCCAGCGTTTCGTCCTTGAGCTGCAAGCCCTTCATACGCCCACCATCCACCAAGCCGTGAGCACCAGCACGGCGGCCATGCCGCGGTTGAACCACAACAGGCGCTTCCCCTTGGTAAGCCAGCTGCGCAGCACGGCGCCGACCACCGCGTAGGCCAGGTTGCTGGCAAAGGCATAGAACAGCATGACCGGCGCGACGATGGCGAAGCGGCCCAGCGCATCGGGCTGCCCGGCGATCCAGCCCGCCACCAGCGTGAGTGCCAGCAGCCAGGCCTTGATGTTGATGAACTGCAGCATCACGCCCTGGACGAAGCCGACCGACAGCTGCGCCTCGTCGGCGCTGCCGAGCGTTGCACTGCGGCTCAGCTTCCAGGCGAGCCACAACAAATAGGCAATGCCGAGTGCCTTGATGACCAGGCGCAGCGCGGGCACCGCAACCACCAGTGAACCGATGCCTGCAGCGCAGAGCATCAGCAACAAAGTCCAACCCACGGGCACGGCGACGATGAAACGCATCGCGCGCTTCAGACCGCCGTTGGCCGCGAGCGCGGTCGACAGCGTCGTGTTCGGCCCCGGCGAAAAACTCATCGCCGTAGCCAACACCAACAGCGCGGTGAATTCTTGCCAGTCCATGGAACAGACTCTAAACTCTTGACCATTACAGTACCGACACAGATCGTCGGACAAGAGTCTCGTCTGTATTGGCCGGCCCTTCGGTACAGAGGTGAAAAACGGGACACAGACGGACACGCATGCTGACACGTACTTCTACCCAATCGCTCACCGAACAGCTCGCCGGACGCTTTGCCGAGCGCATCCGAAACCGGCTGCTGGCGCCAGGCGCGCGTTTGCCCTCGGTGCGCGAATGCGCGCGGCAGCAAGGCGTGAGCCCGCACACCGTGGTGGCGGCGTATGACCAGTTGCTGGCGCAAGGCTTGGTGGAGGCCCGCAAGCAGCGCGGCTTTTACGTGCGCGATTCAGCGCCGACGCAATCGCAGGACGCCCGTGCGGGCGGGGAGGCAAGCGCTGTGCTGAAGCCGTTGCCTATTTCCGGTGTGCCGGCCGACGCAAGCTCGTTGATTCGCGGCATGTTCCATCGGCAGAGCGACAAGCCGCAACCGGGCATGGGCGTTTTTCCGCCGGACTGGATGGAGTCGACCTTCATGCCGGCTTCGGTGCGGCGGTTGACCAGTACGAGCGCGTTGCAAGAGTTGTCTTTGCAGTACGGCGAGCCGGCCGGCGACTCGGCGCTTCGGCGCAGCCTTTCGCAAAAGCTCGCCAGCATCAACGTGCCGGCGTCGCCCGACCAGATCATCACGACCATCGGCGCCACGCACGCGCTCGACATCGTGAGCCGCACGCTGCTGCGTGCAGGCGATCCTGTGATGGTCGAAGAGCCGGGTTGGGCAATTGAATTTGCACGGTTGGAATCGCTCGGCATGCGCATCCTGCCTGTGCCGCGCCGTGCCGATGGGCCCGATCTCGAAGTGATGGCGCGGTACTGCCAAGCGCATCAGCCGAAGCTTTTTGTCAGCGTAAGCGTGCTGCACAACCCGACCGGCTACAGCCTGACGCCGGGCAGCGCGCACCGTGTGCTGAAGCTTGCCAATCAGCACGACTTTCATATCGTCGAAGACGACACTTACAGCCATCTCGCGCCTGAGCATGCGACGCGCCTGAGCGCGCTCGACGGCCTGCAGCGCACGATCTACGTGAGCGGCTTCGCGAAGATTCTGGCGCCCAACTGGCGCATCGGTTTTCTGGCGGCGCCTCCCGATGTGTTCAGCCGCTTGCTCGAAACCAAACTGCTCACGACTCTCACGACGCCCGCGTTGTTCGAGCGGGCGCTGGCGTGGTGCATCGACCAGGGGCAGTTGCGCCGGCACGCCGACCGCATCCGCATTCGGCTCGACGGCGCGCGTGCCCGCAGCGTCAAGCTCGCGCTGGCGCACGACTGCAGCTTCGTATCGGAGCCCGCGGGGTTGTTCGGTTGGGTGGATACCGGCGTAGACACCGATGCGCTCACGCAGCGCATGCTCGACGAAGGCTATCTGCTGGCGCCGGGTTCGTTGTTCCATGCAAGGCGGCCGCCATCGACGCTGATGCGCATCAACTTTGCGACCGCGCAGGACGCGACTTTCTGGAAGACTTTTGCCCGGGTTCGCGATGTGATGTGATGTGATGGGCTGGCTGCGGCGTTCAGCGCTCAGGTCGTCGGGCAGTCGATCACCTTGAACTCCACGCGCCGGTCGAGCACATCACGCGCATCGTCAGTGCCGAGTCCGGAGATCGGCTCACGCGAGCCCTTGCCAACGGCGACGGTTCGCCTGGCCGTTCCGGGCAGGCCGTTATCGAGGCGTTGAGTGATGTATTGCGCCCGCACCAATGACAATCGGTCGTTCAACGGTTCTGGCCCGGTGCGGCTGGTGTGGCCCGACACTTCCATGCACGCGTTGGCTACCCCGGTGCGCGCACCGATCTGCTTCAGCCAGACCTGGTACTGCGTGTTGATCTGTTGATCATTCACGAACAGCGTCGAGCCGGGCCTGAACAAAAACTTTACCGCGATTCGTTTTTGCGCGATGCCGTAGTCGACGATCTTGCCGAAGGCCTGCGCTGCATCGTCCTTGCGGCCGAGCTTGAGACTGGACAGATAGACGCCGTTGTAAACACGCAGCTGGTCGCCGCCGGCCGAGCGCGCAATGCCGCGATACAGGTCGAGCGCGTCGTCGTAGCGGCCCGCGTTGTAGCTGTTCATCGCGTCGTTGATCATCGCGGCGGCGACGATCTTGTCCCAATACGCCGGGTTGATCGGATCGCCGACCTTGGTGCCTTGGCAGGTCTTCACATAGCCATCGGTGGCGCCGTCAGGCACCCATGCTGGACTGTCCTGATAAAAGGCGATGGGCGTCGAGTCGACGCTGTCTGGCCGGGCGCGACCGAGGCCCTTGGAGACGATCTTGCCGCTCTGCAAGTCGACCAGCGCAAGGCACACGCGGTACCACTCGCGCGGACCCGGCGCATTGCCGCCGGCCTTGTCGACCGCGGTCACCGTGCCGATGAAAAGCAGCGGTGACCGCGTCAATGCCGTGGTCGTGAAAGGCTGCAGGTCGTAACGCGGAAAGTTCGCGCGCAGCATCGAGCCGATGCGTTGCTCCATCGCTTGGGTCGACACAGACTGGGCACCGGTGTTGCCGTCGATCAGCGGGTCGATCACCAGCGGCAACCTGCGGGTGCCGTCGGGCAACACCGCCTTGCCGAAGAGGTTGGTGGCGGCAAAGCTTACGGCGTCGTCGAACGCCATGATGGGTGGCGGGGGTGGTGCCGCAGTGACCGCGGCCGGCGATGGCGGGCTGGCGCTGGTTTGCGCAGATGCTGTCGCCGCTGTCGCCGCCGCTGCAGCAGCGGGTGGCGAAGCGGCAGCGGCAGGTTGCTGCGTGCCGCATGCGGTCAGGGTCACGCTGGCAAGCAGGGCAAGCGGTCCGGCCATCATCGCAAAGACCAATGCGGAAGATTTCATCGAGCGATCATCCGGTCTCGCTCATGGACGGACAACAGGCCGTTTGGCCGAGTCGACTCAGCCAATCGACCACCAACCTCGCCGTCCGCTTGCCGCCCACCGGCTGCTCAGAGCAGCTTGTCGGGCGCCAGCGGGCCGAAGAGCTTGAGCAGTAAACGCAGGCTGGCGCTGGTATCGGGCTCAGTCGTCGTGTCTTGCAACCCGCTGCCTTTCGGGGCTCGCCAGATGAGCTTGCCGTCTGCAAGTTCGACGTGCCAGGCACCTTCGTTCAGTGCAGCCTCGATCTGCCCGGTCGCGATACGTGAAAGCTCGTTGCTGCGGATGAGCAGCGCGACCTCGGTGTTTTGCAGTTGTGAGCGAAGGTCGAGATTCATGGAGCCGACCACCAGCAGGCGACCGTCCAGCACCAGCACTTTGGAATGGAGCATGGCTTTGGATTCGCCCGTCACGCTCGCGCCGGATGCGCCTAAGGCGCTGCCGAAGTCGGCCTGGCCGCTTCGCAACTCATACAGCTCGACGCCCATCGTCAGCATCTCTTCGCGATGCCGCGCGTAGCCGACGTGGGCGACAGGCGCATCGTTGGACGCGAGTGAATTGGTGAGCACGCGGACGCGCACGCCGCGCGCCCGGGCCGCGGCAAACGCCTGCTTCATATCATCGCCCGGCACGAAATACGGCGAGATGATCAGCAGATCGCGGCGCGATTGGCCGATCAACTGGAGCAAACCTTCGACGACGGTGTCGCTTCCGGCGGCAAGGTCTGCAGCCGCATCGAGGGCCCGGTTGGCCGGGAGATTTTGCGTGCCGTTCTGCTGACTGATGACCAGGGCCGGCGCCCGCCCGTCGCCGGCGTTGGGGCTACTTTTGTCCGGCGGAATCTTGCCAGGCTGGTCTGCCAGTACGACGGCAGGCGCCCAGACGAAAGCGGCGGTGGCGAGGTCGATCGGCTTTTCGTCCCATGCGTGCGAGCGTTGTTCGGGCGTCGGACCGTCGTCGGTGCGTGTTGCAGGCGAGGTTGATGCTGTTGCGCTGGCTCCCTCGCGCGCCGCGGCGGTGGCATTTGCCTCGTCGGAACTTCGTTTTTGGCTGGCGGCATCGGCATCGCGGGAGCGCTCCCGAATTTGGGCGAGCTCCGCTTGCGACACCAAAGACTCGACAGGATAGGAACGTTCGTTGTTCCAGTAGGTGTCGAAGCTCCTGGACAAGTCGCGCACGATGGGACCGGCTGCGAGCACGTCGAGGTCGACGAAGTTGCCGACGGTGGAGTTGCCGAAGTACGCGTCGCCTAAATTGCGACCTCCGGCCACACCCATGGCGTTGTCGGCGATGAAGAGCTTGTTATGCATGCGCTGCTGTACACGCGACGCTTCGCCCAGCGAGTTGGCCATGCGAGAAAGAGCTGAGCTGCGGTCGCCGGCCAAAGGGTTGAACATTCGCATCTCGATGTTTTTCTCGAAGGCCAACCGCAGCACGAGCGCATCGCGTCCGGTGCTGTGAAAGTCGTCGATCAGGATGCGTACGCGCACGCCACGTGCCGCCGCATCACGTACACCAGAGAGCAGCCGGCCGGTGCTGGCATCGGCGTGGATGGCGTAGTACTGGAGGTCGAGCGTCTTTTGCGCAGATTCGACCAGCGCGAGTCGACTGCCGTAGGCCGCCTGTGGGCCGTCGAGTAAAACGAAGCCGGAGTCGAACCGGGCCGAGGCGGCGTCATGCCGCCGCTGGACGAGTATGGCAAGCGCGGTATCCCCTGCCGATACCAATGCAGTCGACACCGGCCGTTCGACATTTTTGGGCAACTGTGCGCAGGCCGAAATGAGCAGCGCCGCGGCCACTGCGGCACACCAGCGCTGCATGGTTTTGATCGGATGCTGCGGGGCACTGGACAAGGACATGCTGAGATGGCGTGGTGTTAGGCGCGTGTTGTTAGGTGCGTGTGTATAACGCAGTCGCCGACGCTGACGCGTCGGACAACCCAGGCGAACCGCTGCAGCTTGTCGCCCGCGATTGCTAACGCGTAGCGCCGAGCTCTTCCTGGCGCTCGAGCGCGACCAGCAACTCTTCGTCGATCTGCAAATGGCGCTCGCCCAGTTCGGCTGCGCGCGAGGCTTCGCTCGAATAGATCGCGCCGCCGTCGACTGCCAGCATTTCTGCAATCCGCTTTTGTTCGTCCTCGAGCGCTGTGATCTGTGTCGGTAGCGCTTCCAGCTCCCGCTGTTCTTTGTAGCTCAGCTTCTTGCGCGTGACGACGCGCGCTGGCGCGGCTTCGGCTTTGGGCGCAGCGGCCGCTGCTGCAGGCGCGGCAGCCGGTGCTGCTGCGGCGCGCTGTTCGGCGATCTCTCGTGCGCGCTTCGACTGAATCATCCAGTCTCGGACGCTGCCCTCGTACTCGCGCCAATGGCCGTCGCCTTCGAAAGCGATCGTGCTGGTGACGACGTTGTCGAGGAAGGTCCGGTCGTGGCTCACAAGGAAGACCGTGCCGTCGTAGTCCTGCAGCAGACTTTCAAGCAGTTCGAGCGTGTCGATGTCCAGGTCGTTGGTTGGCTCATCGAGTACGAGCACGTTGGCTGGCCGCGCGAACAGGCGTGCCAGGAGCAGGCGATTTCGTTCACCGCCGCTGAGCGACCGAACGGGTGAATTTCCGCGGGCCGGCGAGAACAGGAAGTCGGCCAGGTAGCTTTTGACGTGCTTGCGCTGGTTGCCGATTTCGATCCACTCGCTGCCGGGGCTGATGAAATCCTCGAGCGTGGCGTCGAGATCGAGCTTGTCGCGCATTTGGTCGAAGTACGCGACCTGCAAATTGGTGCCACGGCGAATCTTTCCGCTGTCGGGCTCGAGTTCGCCCAGGATCAGCTTGAGCAGAGTGGTTTTGCCGGCGCCGTTTGGGCCCATCAATCCCACTTTGTCGCCACGCAGGATCGTGCCGGTGAAGTTGCGGATGACAGTCTTGGGACCGAACGACTTTGACGCTTCTGTGAGCTCGGCCACGATCTTTCCGCTCGACTGCCCCGATGCAACATCCATGTTGACGCTGCCCTGCACATCGCGGCGCGCGGTGCGGTTGTCGCGAAGCGCCTCGAGTCGGCTGATTCGGCTTTGGCTTCGGGTACGGCGTGCTTCTACGCCTTTGCGAATCCAGATCTCTTCCTGAGCGAGCAGCTTGTCGGCCTTGGCGCTGATCACCGCCTCCTGAGCGAGTTGCTCCTCCTTCTGTATGAGGTACTGCTCGAAATTGCCCGGATAAGAGCCAAGCTTGCCCCGGTCCAGCTCGATGATGCGAGTGGCAACACGATTCAGAAAGCTGCGGTCGTGCGTGATAGTCACGACGCTGCCTTTGAAGTCGATCAATAGCTGCTCGAGCCATTCGATTGAATCGAGGTCAAGGTGATTGGTGGGTTCGTCTAGCAGCAAGACGTCGGGTGATGCCACGAGCGCTTGTGCCAGGGCGACCCGCTTGCGCGTACCGCCCGAAAGGGATCCGACGCGGGCGTTGCGGTCCAGGTGCAGCCGGTGCAACGTTTCTTCTACGCGCTGCTCCCAGTTCCAGGCGTCGAAAGCTTCGATCTTCGACTGGAGCGCATCGAGATCCAGCCCGTCCGCACCTGATAGGTAGAGGTCTCGAACTGCGATAACTTCGGCGAGGCCGGCACTCGCGGCTGTGAAGACATCCGCATCCATGTCCAGTAACGGTTCCTGCGCCACGTACGAGATCCGAAGGTTCTGCTGGAGCTGCAGCGTTCCGTCGTCTTGCTTTTCAAGGCCGGCCAAGATCTTGAGGAGCGAAGACTTGCCCGTGCCATTGCGGCCGATCAGGCCGATTCGCTCGGATTCGAGGAGAGAGAAGTCCGCATGATCGAGCAGCGGAACGTGACCGTACGCGAGTTGTGCGTCGAGGAGAGTGATGAGTGCCATGTGGCACGGATTATCGGAGGCGAGACTGTCTCTTCACTTGCGGCACGCGGTGCATAGTTCGAAACGACGCTGTAGTTCGCCCTCTGTTTGCTGCCCTCCTTGCGCGAGCATCGAGATTTTTTATACTCGATGGCCTGACGTAATCTGTTTGGCGTCTTGGCGGACAGATAGGTGACATGAAACGCGGGCCACTTAAAGAAAAGCCGCAGAAGTTGACGGAGCTGCAAAAACCACGTCATAATCGAAGGCTGCACTGAACGCGACGGAAATAAAAGTTCTGATTGAACTTTCTTACAAGTCGAAGAAGGTAAAGGCCCCAGAGGTTGACAGGTTTCAAGTAAACAGGTCATAATCGAAGGCTTCGCTTAATGCGAAATGTTTTTGAAGCCCTTTCCGGAATTCAACTGCAAATCAAAATAAGCGAAAAAGAAAGTTGACAAGCTTTTAAAATACATGTTAGAATCTAAGGCTGCGCTGATCACAGCGAAGCGAGTTACTCGGCAGAAGATGTTGAGTAAACAGTTCGTTAAAAATTTA
>NZ_JASJXB010000025.1:0-70487 GCF_035018885.1 Variovorax sp. LG9.2
TAAATTTTTAACGAACTGTTTACTCAACATCTTCTGCCGAGTAACTCGCTTCGCTGTGATCAGCGCAGCCTTAGATTATGCCATCGTTTTTTCATACTGGTCAACCATGGAGTGAAAAAAGATTTCGGTATCCATCGTTGCCCACCGTGCCCCCAGGTCAGTGCCCCTTACCTGTCGACCAAGCGACTGGTAGGGAGGGGTGATCAGGAGGCAGGCCGATTCACCTCTATCGACATACCGTACAACGCCAGCATGCCGAGCGCGTGCCCAATCGCGACGCCCGGCTGACCCGATTCAATCCGTGCGATGGTCTGCACATGCACACCCAAACGAGCCGCGGCCACTGCCTGCGCCTCGCCAGACCTGATGCGTCCCTCCTTCGCTGCAACCCCTATGTTCTTTATCGCCATGAGAGCGTCGTCGCTTATATCAACCGAGATTCGCTTGCCTTGAGCCATCGCCGCATTGTCCCAGCATGCCGCAACCGTGCACTGAGAGGCAGTCGACGCGAAGCTCGCGTTCGCAAACCATGCTTTCTCTCGCGATGAGCCCTCTGACAACTGTCCGCTGGCGCGCGCTCGTCGGATGGCTATGGCCACATCACTGACCGGCCGATTTGGTGGAAGCTGCGCGGCATAATCGCGTCGCAGCTGTCCGTAGCTCAGTTGGATAGAGCACCGACCTTCTAAGTCGGTTGTCGCAGGTTCGATCCCTGCCGGGCAGGCCATGCGGCACAGCGAGCAGCCGCTCCTGTTGTTGCCGTCACGGCTCACGACCAGAGAGCGACACCCTAGCGCGCTCACACTGCACGCACGCAACGTGGCAGTCCAACCGTCTCGCGGCCGCAAACGAATACCTTCGCTATATTTTTTGCAGAGCCGAGCGCTGCCTACCGTGTTCGAAGGCTCCTCTCAGAAATCTCATGAAACATGCGAATCATCGACAGCCGTTTGATCAAATCATGAATTTCCAGAACTACGTTTCGCCGATCGTTCGCGTCATACCCGGGCAGTACGCGGGCTTGCCGTCGCAGTTCGAAGGCCCGACCCGCGTCGCACAACCTGGCTCGCATCGAGCCGATCAAACGCACTGTGAGAGTCTTGCCCCGTTTGGCCTGCGGAGATCGATCTTCATAGGAACCCCCTCAAGTCTTTTTCGGCACAGCCGATATAGATAGTGGTTTCTCCATGGATCTCCTAACCAAAGATCTTTGAGCCCGCGATGAGCGGGCTCTTTTTTTGGTCAACGCCGAAGCGACTCGGTCCGGCCAGTCGGGTCATGGCGTCGCGACGCCAGCGCGCTGTGCATCGAGGCGAGGTCAAGCGTTACGGTGGCGGACTCGCGGGCCCCGACGGGCTCCAGGAAGCGCAACCTGTAGTCACCAATCACCACCGTGTCGCCATGCTCGAGTCGGTAGCAGACCACTCGCTCGTCATTGACGAAGGTGCCATTGCTGCTGCCCAAGTCGCGCACCCACACTGAACTCCCCTCTTTGATCAGCACTGCGTGACGACGGCTCACACGGTTCGAGTCGATGACAACGACGTTGTCGGCATCGCGGCCCAATGTTGTTTTACCGGCGCGCAGCGATACCTGCTTGATGAGGCCGCGGTCGGACATGACGATCATTCGGGGCATGAAGACTCCTCAGGTTTTAATGCTTTGAAATGTAGGCGGCGATTCATCGAGTCAAACGACGAATAAGGCCCGATATTCACACCCAATTGCAATGAACCCAACTCCTCTTCTTTTCCGAAGCATGCATACCCAGCCGCTGCTGAAGTCGTGCCTTCTGTTGACCGCGCTTATCGCAGGCTGCAGCGTGCCCGTCACAGGCGTCATCCGGCTCTACGACGGGTTGCTGAAGGCGCCAACTCAGCAAGAAGCCGAAGCCTTCTGCGCCAAAGACGGTGCGCCGTTTCGTTTGGTCAAGCCCGAAGACGCAGCGCTGGACGCGCATCAGGGCGCGCTGTTTCGCTGCGACTGAGCAGCCGATCTGTCGGCCACGCGTCAGTCGATACCGACCCGCAACAACGCATATTTCTACCCCCGCACCTTCACCAAACAGCAGCATGTAAATTCTCAAATCGGAAGGAGCAACCATGCCGAAGGGTGACAAGTCGTCGCATGCGAACAAGCAAAGGCGCCAAGCTGAACAGATCGAACAGGGCTAGGAAGATCGTAGTGAGCGAAACGCGCAGAAGCATCGATGGCAAAGATGGTCTGCAGTGAACGTCCGGCCGCCCGCTCTGGTTGAATGCACGAGCGCGGCAAAGGCCCGCTCCACGTTCGACCCCGGAACCCGTATGCAAGTACAAGAAGCAGTCACCAGCCGCCGATCCATTCGCGCTTTTCTTCCCACCCCGGTGGCAGGCGAAGTCATTCGACGCGTAATCGAAATGGCGGCACGATCGCCTTCCGGCGGAAATATCCAGCCGTGGCATATCGACATTCTGGCCGGCGAGCCGCTGGCCGAACTCAAAGCGACGATGCAGCGACGGCTGCTGGCGGAACATACGCAGACAGAACGGGTGTCCGACGCTGAAGCCCCGGCCTACGAGGTCTATCCGAAGTCGCTGCCTTCACCGTGGCGTGAAAGGCGCTTCGGCATAGGCGAAGCAATGTACGCCCGCCTGGGCATTCCGCGCGATGACAAGCCGGCGCGGCTGCGCTGGTTCGCCAACAACTTCGCTTTCTTTGGTGCGCCGATGGCGCTCTTTTGCTCGGTCGATCGTTTGATGGGACCACCGCAGTGGTCGGATCTGGGGATGTACCTGCAGACCGTGATGCTGCTTCTGCGAGAAGAAGGGCTCGATAGCTGCGCGCAGGAAGCCTGGTCGCTCTATCCGAAAACCGTGGGGCGCGCTTTGAACCTACCCGCTGAGCGCATGCTATTCGCCGGTATGGCGATCGGTTGGCGGGACTCGGCGCACCCTGTCAACGAGTTGGTAGCCGACCGCGCACCGCTGGACGAGTGGGCGCGATTCATCGGCGTGTGATGCTGGCAAGGTCCCACCTGAAGTCCTAGTAGCCTAGATGCGTATGAACGTCGGCGCCCGTCGCTCGATATTGGCCCGCACGGCTTCGCTCTGGTTCGCACTGCCGATCAGCGCCTTCTGCTCGACCGATTCGGCGAGCAGCATCTCGGCCGCGCTGTGGCTCAGTGACGCATTCAGCAGCCGCTTACCGGCGCGGATCGCATGCGGACTTTTGGCGGCGATGTCGTGGGCCATTTGCAGTGCATCGGCCAAAGGCTCCGCCGATAGACGCGTTGCAAAGCCGATTTTCAGCGCCTCTTCGCCGCTGAAAATACGGCCGGTGAACGTGAGCTCGCGCACCACGTCGGTCCGCGCCAGTTCGCGCATGAGCACCATGCCGGCCATGTCGGGCACCAGGCCCCATTTGATTTCCATGACCGACATCTTCGTGTCGGGTGCGACGATGCGGATGTCGGCGCCCAGTGCCACCTGCAGTCCACCGCCGAAAGCAACGCCGTGTACCGCAGCGATGACAGGTACCGGCACATCGCGCCAGGTCATCGCCACCTGCTGCGCCGCATTCGAGAGCCCATGCGTGCGCACCAGCAGATCGGCACCAGCGGCGCCCTCACCCAGCACGTTGACGCTGCCCTGGTCCATGCGCTCGAACGACTGCATGTCGAGCCCGGCACAAAAGGCCTTGCCGCGGCCGGAGATCACGACCGCGCGCGCCTCGGTGTCCTTGCGCAACCGTTCGCCAGCGTCGATGAGCGCGTCAAACATCGCGGAATCGAGCGCGTTCATCTTGTCGGCGCGGGCCAGTTGAAGTTCGACCACGCCATCTGGGTGGCGGGTCCATTCGATGCGTTCGCTCATCACTGTCTCCTTCTTTTGCGGTTGTGACTTTGCCTCAGAGTATCGCGCCGCAGCACTCGTCGACACGCTCGACCTTGCCCGGCGATGATGTCGGTCCATGACTTTCGACCGCCGCCAATTCCTCCAGTCCGGCGCTGCCGCCGTCGTCGCCCTTCTCGGGCAGGGCTGCGCCCTCTCCGGCTCGGCTTCTTCATCCGTGCTCGGCTTCACCTCCGTGCCCGCCACGTTGCGCGATGCCGTCACCGTCCCGCCCGGCTACGTCGCGCAGGTCCTCTACCCGTGGGGCTCGCCCACCGGCGTTGCCGGCGCCATGCCCGCCTTTGCAAGAGATGCATCGAACAGCGCCGCTGAACAGGCCGTGCAGGCTGGCATGCATCACGACGGCATGCACTTCTTTCCGCTGGGTTCCAGTGGCGACCGCGGCTTGCTGGTGATGAACCACGAGTACACCGACGAACAGTTGCTGCACACCAACGGCGTCACCCAGTGGACCGCGGAAAAAGTGCGCAAGTCGCTGCATGCGATGGGCGTGTCGGTGATCGAGATCGAGCGGCGCCCTGAAGGCTGGCGCCAAGTCCTTCCCTCGCCCTACGCCCGCCGTGTGCACGGCAATACTGCCATGCGCATTGCCGGCCCGGCAGCAGGTTCACCACGGTTGCGCACGGCCGCCAACCCGACCGGCGACCAGGTGTTCGGAACCTTCGCAAACTGCGCGATGGGCGTCACGCCATGGGGCACCTACCTCACCTGCGAGGAAAACTTCCACGGCTATTTCGGCGGCCCCAAGGAAGCAGCGGCACGCATCGACGCGGCACAGCAGCGTTACGGCATCGTCCCCGGATCGCAGTGGGCCGAGTACTGGCGCTTCGACGAGCGCTTCGACATCACGAAGCATCCAAACGAATCGAACCGCTTCGGGTGGGTCGTGGAGATCGATCCGTTCGACCCGACCGCGGCACCCGTCAAGCGCACTGCGCTCGGCCGCAAGCGGCAAGAGAGCGCGACCTGCACGACAACCAAAGACGGCCGCGTGGCCGTGTACATGGGCGACGACTCACGCTTCGAATACATCTACAAGTTCGTGAGCCGCGAGAAGATCCGGCAAGGCACCGACGCTGCATCGCGCGCAGCCAACCGCACGCTGCTGGACGACGGCACGCTGTACGTGGCGCGCTATGACGAAGGCGGTCGCGGCCGATGGCTGGAACTTGCGCACGGCAAGAACGGAATCGACGCCGCCGCAGGCTTCGCATCGCCTGCCGACGTGTTGGTGCATGCGCGGCTCGCCGGCGACGTGGTCGGAGGCACGAAGATGGACCGACCCGAATGGATCGCGGTGCATCCGCAATCCGGCGAGGTCTACGTCACCTTGACCAACAACAGCCAGCGCGGCACGCCGGGCCGTCCGCCGGTCGACGCTGCCAACCCGCGCGCAGTCAATATCTTTGGCGGCATCCTGCGCTGGCGCGAAGATGGCAATGACGCTGGCGCGACGTCGTTCGACTGGGACCACTTCGCACTGGCCGGCGACCCCGCCCTGCACGATGCCGAAACGCGGTACCCGAGCAAAGAAGCCGATGCCTTCGGCTCGCCCGACGGCCTGCACTTCGACAGTGGCGGCCTGCTGTGGATCCAGACCGACATCAGTGGGCAGGACATCGGCAAGGGCGCGATGACCGCGCTCGGAAACAACCAGATGCTGTGCGCTGACGTCGCGACCGGCCGCATCAAGCGATTTTTAGTCGGGCCAAACGGCTGCGAGATCACTGGCTGTACATCGACGCCCGACCGGCGCACGCTGTTCGTGAACATCCAGCATCCGGGCGAGCGGCGCGACGACGGCACGGGCGAACCCAGCAGCGCGTGGCCCGATGGCACGGTGCCGGGAACTGTTCGGCCGCGATCTGCAACCGTGGTGGTGCAGCGCGTCGACGGCGGCTTCGTGGGAACGTAGTCGGCGCAAAGCGCTGCTGCCTGCACCGGACGTGGCAGGTGTCAGGCCTTGCGAACCATGGACAGCACCGACCCGGCGTCGAGCTACCTGGCCTTGTCGCGCATCTCCGGCAAGTAACGCGTCTGCAGGCCCTGCGCCTCCTGCACGACGTCGGCGTACGCGTCTTTGAGCAGCTGCGTCGACAGCGTGCGGCCGCCGGCGTAATAGCGCTTGGCAACATGGCCGAGCGCATAGGTCGTCGCGAAGCTCATGCCCGAGCTGACCGCCTGATTCGCAGTACCGCTCCAGTGCTTGACGTGGCGGCGGCAGTGGCGGCGATCGGTGCCGAGGCCAGTTCGTCCGCTTGCTGAGTGAATTCGGCCACCGCGCGAGCCTCCAGGCCGAGAGAGCTCGCCAGGTCGGCGAGAAAAAAGCCGCTCGGCGTTGGACTGCGCACCATCGGCATCGCACACGCACACCACCATTGCATAAGTTCTTGCGACGTGATGTTCATTCGTCTCTTCCCCTTATTCTTCCTTGCCGCCACCAATGCCCAGCAGTGCCAACACCGAGGAGAACACGTTATAGAGGCTCAGGTAGACGCCCAGCGTGGCGGTGATGTAGTTGGTTTCGATACCGTCCTTCACGCGCTTCAGGTCGTGCAGGATGAATGCCGAGAAGATGCCGATCGCCAGCACCGACAGCGTGATCATCAACGCGCTCGACTGGATGAAGAAGTTGGCGATGCCCGCGACCAGCAACATGATCACGCCGATGAAGAGCCACTTGCCCATCGAAGACAGGTCACGCTTGATGACCGACGACAGCGTCGCCATGCCGAAGAAGATTGCACCCGTGCCGGCGAAGGCCGTCATGACCAGGCCTGCGCCGTTTGCGAGGCCGAGCACCGTGCCCACCAGCCGCGCCAGCATCAGGCCCATGAAGAAGGTAAACCCGAGCAGTACCGGCACGCCGGCCGCCGAGTTCTTGGTCTTTTCGATCGCGAACATGAAGCCGAACGCGCCGACCAGAAAGACGACCAGGCCGATGCCCGGCGACATCGCGCGCGCAATGCCGGTTTCGATGCCAACCCATGCGCCCAGCACCGTCGGCACCATCGATAGCGCCAGCAGCCAGTAAGTGTTGCGCAGAACCTGATTGCGTTGATTGGTCGTCGACATTCCCGCTTGCGGGGCACCGAAGACTTGAATGTTTTCGTTCATGATTTTTCCTTGGTGGTTGAACAACGCGCTCTCGATAAAGATCGCGCGATGCAGCCACTCTAGGCGCGCGAAGCATTCGGGAAAAGTCGAATTTTTGACACGATCGTTTCGCTTTTTGCTTAACATGACCGATTGATTGCCCACTTCAAAATCGCCTCGCGTCATGAACTTCAAGCATCTCCACTACTTTTGGGCCGCGGCCAAGGCGGGCGGCATCGTGCGCGCCAGCGAGCAGCTGCACATCACGCCGCAAACGCTGTCGGGCCAAATCAAGCTGCTTGAAGAGCGGCTGGGCTGCCATCTGTTTCAAAAGAGCGGGCGCGGCGTCGAACTTACGCCTGAGGGGCACACCGCCCTGAGCTATGCCGACCAGATTTTTTCGCTCGGCGCCGAGCTGGAAAGCGCACTCGGCAATCGCGGCGAGAGCGGCCGGACGCTCAACTTCCGCGTAGGCATTGCCGATGCCGTACCCAAGTCGATCGCCTACCGCTTGCTGGAGCCGGCGCTCGCCATTCCGGAGCAGGTCCGCCTCATCTGCCACGAAGGCAACTTCCGCGATTTGCTCGGTCAGCTGTCGGTGCAGCGCCTCGACCTGGTAATTGCCGACGAAGCCATGGGCAAGCAAACAAGCGTCAAAGCTTTCAACCACACGCTGGGCACCACGGCGATGAGTTTCTTCGCATCGGGCGACCTCAAACGATCTCTCAAAGGAAAGTTTCCGCAGTGCATGGACGGTGCACCGATGCTGATCCAGGGCGCCTCGTCGGCGGTGCGGCAACGGCTGGACTTATGGCTGGCAGAGCACGGCTTGCGACCACGCCTCATCGGCGAGTTCGACGACGCGGCGCTGCTCAAAGCCTTCGGCGGCGAAGGCCGCGGTGTCTTCATGACACCGACCGTGCTCGAAGACGAAACCTGTGCACAGTACGGCGTCGAAGTGATCGGTCGCGCCGCGGAGCTGATCGAAGAGTTCTTTGCCATCTCGGTCGAGCGGCGCATCACGCATCCGTGTGTGGTGGCGATCACCAAGGCGGCACGGGTGAAGTTCTCGCGGAATTGAATACATGAAGGCTGAACAAGGTTCGCGCACGATCCTTGCAAGATGTCGAGCCTGATGATGATGAAAACCAAATTCGACCTTGTCGTGCGCAACGCGCGCGTCGTGACCGCCGCAGACACCTTCGACTGCGACATCGGCATTCATGCCGGACGCATCGTTCAACTGGGCGCCGACCTTGGACCTGCCGCGCGCGAGATCGACGCGGCAGGCCGCACTGTGACGCCCGGCGGTGTCGATGCGCACTGCCATCTCGACCAACCGATGCCGCCGCCGATGCGCAATGCCGACGGCTTCGATTCAGGCACACGCTCCGCGGCTTGCGGCGGCACCACCACCGTCATTCCGTTCGCAGCGCAGCACAAGGGTCAATCGCTGCGCGCCGCTGTAGAAGACTATCGGGCACGCGCGGCAGGCAAGGCACACATCGACTATGCCTTCCACCTGATCGTCAGCGATCCGACGCCGACGGTGCTGAAAGAAGAGTTGCCCGAACTCATCCGCGAAGGCTTCACCTCGTTCAAGATCTACATGACCTACGACGACATGAAGCTCGACGACGGCCAGATCCTCGATGTGCTCGATGTTGCGCGCCAGCAGGGTGCGATGGCAATGATTCATGCCGAAAACGCCGACTGTATCGAATGGCTGACCAAGCGACTCGAAGCCGCCGGCCGCACGGCACCGCGCTTCCATGCGCACTCGCGACCCATGCTGGTTGAGCGCGAGGCCACGCACCGCGCCATCGCACTGGCCGAGCTGGTCGACGTGCCGATCCTCATCGTGCATGTATCGGGGCGCGAAGCGGTGGAGCAGATTCGCTGGGCGCGTGCGCATGGGCTCAACGTGTTCGCCGAGACCTGTCCGCAGTACCTGTTCCTCACTGCCGAAGACCTTGGTATCGACGACAGCTACAAGGGTGCGAAGTGCGTCTGCAGCCCGCCGCCGCGCGACAAGGCCAACCAGCAGGTGATCTGGGACGGGCTGAACGATGGGCTCTTCACGGTGTTTTCTTCGGACCATGCGCCCTTCAAGTACGACGCGCCGGAAGGCAAGAAGCCGAACGGCGAAGAGGTCGCGTTCCGCCACATCCCCAATGGCATTCCGGGGCTGGAAACACGCATGGCGCTGCTGTGGTCCGAAGGGGTTTTGGCCGGCCGCATGACCGCAAATCGTTTCGTCGAACTCACCGCAACCGGGCCGGCCAAGGCCTACGGCCTGCACCCACGCAAAGGCACGATAGCCATCGGCGCCGATGCCGATCTGGTGATCTGGGACGAGCGCGAGTTCACGCTGACTAACGCCCAACTGCATCATGAAGTCGACTACACGCCCTACGAAGGCATGCGCCTGAAGGCATGGCCCGGCATGACATTAAGCCGTGGCGAAGTGGTGTGGGACGGCACCGAATTTCATCCGCGGCCGGGTCGTGGCGAGTTGTTGGTTTGCGGTGAGCCGACCTTGATGCCGAGGAGGCGGTAGAGGAGCAATCAGCTTCGTACGACTAAAGGCCTGCATTCGGCGCCGTTCGGCGCGGTGGCACGCCAATCGCTAAGGGAGAGGGCACGGCACCAAAGTCGTGCGCTCAACCTAAACATGTCACGACCCGACGACCCCTTCGATACCGCTCTGTTGCGCGTCTTCAGCATCCTGATGACGGAGCGCAGCATCTCGCGCACTGCCACGCGGCTCAACCAGTCTCAACCGGCTGTCAACGCCACGCTGAAGCGACTGCGGGAGATCTTCGGCGACCCCCTGCTCACGCGCGACCATCAACTGCTGGTGCCGACCGAGCGCGCACTGCAACTGGAGTCTTCTGTGCGGTTAGTGCTGGGCGAGCTCGACGTGTTGCTGGCGACCGGCGATGCGTTCGACCCGGCTACCACGCGACAAACTTTCCGCATCGGCACGCCCGACTATCTGGCGCCACCGCTGATGGCCGCGGTGGTCAACTACCTGCGAACGACAGCCCCTGGCGCACGCCTTATCCTGCAGCCGCTCGGTGCCGAGTACGACTTCGACACCGCACTGGCCGAAGGCGAACTCGACGTCGTCATCGGCAACTGGCCGCAGCCGCCGGAGCACCTGCGCACCACCCTGTTGCTCGAAGACGAAATCGTCTGCCTGATCGACCGCGACCACCCGGCCGCGGGCGACTTCAGGCTGGCCGATTACCTGCAGGGCGCGCATGTGCTGCCGCTGCTTTACAGCACCACGCAACGCGGCGTGGTCGAGACGCATCTCACATCGCAAGGCATGACGCGCACGCCGACGGTGACCGTGCCCTACTTTGCAATGGCGCCACATCTGCTGCCCGGCACCGACTTGATCTTCACGACCAGCCGGCACTTCGCGCAGCACTTTGCGGCCATCCTGCCGCTGGTGGTGGTGCCCTCGCCCATCGGCTTTCCGCCGATGCGCTTCTATCAGCTGTGGCATGGGCGCACGCAGCACGCACCGGGTCAGATCTGGTTCCGGTCGCTGCTGTCGGCAGTGGTGCGCACCGCCAGCGCGACCCGGCATTTGCGGACATCGCCACAGCCGCCTCTTCCGCCGCTTCCGGACCCGCAAGCAGCGGTTCGCGGCTGAGCGAGCCTGCGGGTTCGACTGCATGCCTCCATCGTCATCGGTCGCCGGTGCCCTGCCTGGACCTCGTCCGCTCCCGATCGTCTCGCTTCAGCGCGAGATAGGTCTCGATATCGACCTCGTGCAACTGGCGCGCATAGCGTTCAGCGCCGTTGTACCAGTGATGCAGCCGCCGCTCGAACTGCTGGCCCGGCGGCGCTGCGCGCTCGGCCAGATAAGCATCGAGCGTGAGGAAGTAGCGCATGGCGTTGCGCTCGACCAGGCCGCGCGTGCCGCGAATGTATTCGGGCTCAGACCCTGAGCCTTTGCCGACGATCGTGAAGCCGACCTTGTCACTGCCGAAGGTCGCCAAATAGGCCTGCGTGGCCAGGCGCGCCATCATGTTGTGGTCGTAGCTGTAGCTGAAATGCACGAATGTCTTGTGCTCGTCGATGGCCACGGCCTCGAGCGAGACGCGATAGTTGCTGGTGCCCAGAGGCCCGCTCGGCGCCGACATATCGACCTCGAGATGGTCGGCCTCCGAATGAACTACACGGTAGGCGAACGGCAGCTCGAAGGCGCTTTCGGGCGCCTGGTCGTAGGCACGCACCACGCTCAAGGTGAGCGTCCGGGCGCCGGCCGTGGCCCCGGTCGTTTCGCCGGTCGTCTTGCAGCGCCGATTGTTGATATGCAGCAGCAGCAGCTCACACCAGTGCGACGCGCTTTTCAGCGTTGCGCTCACCTCGGCGATCGGGTGATCGACCACCGCGTAGACGTCGCCCTTCAGCCCGTCCGCTGTCTCCGCCGAGTCAAGCTGCAGCGGTCGACCGAAAGCGTTGTGCGCGAGCTTCTCGCTCATGCGCTGGTAGGTCGCGAGCAAGGGAGGGGACCCCGTCTGCGCGGCTTCAGCCGAGGTCGAAGGCGGCACCCACTCGGTCGGCGCCGCCGCCAGGCAAACCGTCGTGCTCGCCGCCACGCCGACCGCGCAAGCGGCGATCCAGGCGTTGCAGATGCGGTGCGACAGGCTCATGCAGCAACCATACAACGGCGGCCGGTTCGATGCTCGGCCACACCGGGGCTCGAACAAGGGAGAATTCCGGACCACTTCCACCAGCGCCACAAATTCAATGAACCGACAAGGCACGCTCGTTCGATGGGAGAAAGACCGGCGCTTCGGCTTCATTCGATGCCCCGACATTTCTGCCGACGTCTTCGTGCACCTGCGCGATTTCCACGACCGCGGAGTGAACCCGGTGGTCGGCATGTCGTTGGTCTTCGAAGAGATTCACGTCGGCGGCAAGGGCCCTCGCGCCGTAGCGGTTAGAGCCGTCGGTGCGGCTGCCTTCCGCGCACACGGGGCGCACGACATGGCGCCAATGCATCCCGCTCGTCCGACCTCCCGTGCCCGCCCCGCTTCGCCTGCAACGCGCGGAAACCGTACCGGTAGCGGCCAGCGTCGCGGTGGCTCGGGATCGACTTCCTCTGCGCTGCCCGGCGCTGTGTTGATGGTCTGCTACGCGGCTTTGCTGGGCTTCGGCGTCTGGGCCGGACGCGTTCCACTCATCGCGGTCGGCGTGCTTGTGCTCATCAGCCTCTTCACATTTTTCGTTTACGGGTTCGACAAGAGTGCCGCGGAAAACGGACGATGGCGCACCGCCGAAAGCACGCTCCACCTGCTGGCATTGCTCGGCGGATGGCCGGGTGCCTGGTGTGCCCAGCGGCTGTTCCATCACAAGTCCCGCAAGACGAGTTTCATGGTCGGGTACTGGACCACAGTGGTGGCCCATTTCGCCGCGGCAACCGCATGGATCGTTCGGCTGCCGGCCGGGTGGCCCGTGCTCTGAACACTGCGCGTGAGCGCAGGGCGTAACTGGGCCGGTCAGCGCGGCCGGCGAATGCCGCGCGCCGATCGCGGCGCCGGCGCGGAGCCGTTGTCGCGCGGCGGCAGGCCGGTGTGCTGCGTCAGCATGCGGCCGGGCGCCGGCTTGACGGCCAGCTTCACCGGTGCGGTGCTCTGAGTGCTCGTCGGCGCCGCGCTCGAATTTTTCTTGCGAGCACTGGTGTAGCTGCCGTCGGTCAATGGCTGCCAGGTCGGGATCAAGTGGTGCTTGCCATTGCCGATGAGGTCGGCGCGGCCCATCGATTTCAGCGCCTCGCGC
Source organism: Variovorax sp. LG9.2 (assembly GCF_035018885.1). NCBI lineage: Bacteria > Pseudomonadati > Pseudomonadota > Betaproteobacteria > Burkholderiales > Comamonadaceae > Variovorax > Variovorax sp. LG9.2. The sequence goes on from NZ_JASJXB010000025.1 coordinate 12,792, forward strand.
AGCAGCGGCCAGTTGTTGGCATCGTGGTAGCGCAAGAAGGCCTTGTGCAGCCGGCGTCGCTTGTCGCCACGCACGATGTCGACCGTTTCACTGTCACGCGTGATCTTGCGCAGCGGGTTGCGGTTGCTGTGGTACATCGCGGTCGCAGTGGCCATCGGCGATGGATAGAAGGTCTGCACCTGGTCGGCCCTGAAGCCGTTCTTCTTCAGCCAGATCGCGAGGTTCATCATGTCCTCGTCGCTGGTGCCGGGGTGCGCTGCGATGAAGTACGGGATGAGGTATTGCTTCTTGCCCACCTCCGCCGAGAACTTCTCGAACATCTGCTTGAACTTGTCGTAGCTGCCGATGCCCGGCTTCATCATCTTGGTGAGCGGGCCCTGCTCGGTGTGCTCGGGCGCGATCTTCAAGTAGCCGCCGACGTGATGCTGCACCAGTTCCTTGACGTACTCCGGGCTCTGCACGGCCAGGTCGTAACGCAGGCCCGAACTGATCAGGATCTTCTTGATGCCGCGCAGCGAACGCGCGCGGCGGTAGATCTTGATGAGCGGATCGTGGTTGGTACCGAGGTTAGGGCAGATGCCGGGATACACGCAGCTCGGCTTGCGACACGCCTTCTCGATCTCGGGGCTCTTGCAGCCCAGCCGGTACATGTTGGCCGTAGGTCCGCCGAGGTCGGAGATCGTGCCGGTGAAGCCGGTGACCGAGTCGCGAATGGCCTCGACCTCCTTGATGATCGATTCTTCGGAACGGCTCTGGATGATGCGGCCCTCGTGCTCGGTGATCGAGCAGAAGGTGCAGCCGCCGAAGCAGCCACGCATGATGTTCACGCTGAAGCGAATCATTTCCCACGCGGGAATCTTTGTGGCGCCATCGTGGCTGCCGGCTGCGTCGGCGTAGTTCGGATGCGGGCTGCGCGCATACGGCAGGTCGAACACGTGGTCCATCTCCGCCGTGGTCAGCGGGATCGGCGGCGGGTTGATCCACACATCGCGCGCCGTGGCGCCTTCACCGTGCGCCTGCACCAACGCACGGGCGTTGCCGGGGTTGGTTTCGAGATGCAGCACCCGATTGGCGTGGGCATAGAGGATCGGATCGGCACGGACCTGCTCGTACGACGGCAGGCGAATCACCGAACGGTCGCGCGGCGGTACCTGGATCTTGACCCGCGCGAAGAGCGCGGGGTTTGGCATGAATGTCAGCGGTCTGATGGCCGGATTGGCTTCTGCCGCTTTATTAGCGGTTTTGGCCACGGCGTCGGCTTCGTCTTCGCGCGCGCACGTGGCCCCGTTCGCCTTCGCCTGGTCCGACACCATCAAATACGGATTGACATGCGCCTCGACGCGACCCGGCTCATCGACGCTGGTCGAGTCGATCTCGAACCAGCCTTCAGGCGTCTCGCGACGAACGAAAGCGGTGCCGCGCACGTCGGTGATGTCATGCACCGGCTCCCGTGCGGCAAGCCGATGCGCGATCTCGACGATGGCGCGTTCGGCGTTGCCGTACAGCAGCAAGTCGCACTTCGAGTCTGTGACGATCGAGCGGCGCACTTTGTCCGACCAGTAGTCGTAGTGGGCGATGCGTCGCAGGCTTCCTTCGATGCCGCCGAGGATGATCGGCACGTCGTTCCAGGCTTCCTTGCAGCGCTGCGAAAAGACGATGGCCGCGCGGTCGGGACGCTTCCCGCCGATGTCGCCGGGGGTATAGGCGTCGTCGCTCCGGATCTTGCGGTCAGCGGTGTACCGATTGATCATCGAATCCATGTTGCCCGACGTCACGCCGAAGAACAGGTTTGGTTTGCCGAGCGCCTTGAACGGCTCGGCGCTTTGCCAGTCGGGCTGCGCGATGATGCCGACCCGAAAGCCCTGCGCCTCCAGCATGCGGCCGATGACCGCCATGCCGAAGCTCGGGTGGTCGACGTACGCGTCGCCGGTGACCATCACGATGTCGCAACTGTCCCAGCCGAGCGCTTCCATCTCCTTGCGCGACGTCGGCAAGAACTTGGCCGTGCCGAAGCGGGCCGCCCAGTACTTGCGGTAGCTGGTCAGCGGCTTGGCGGCGCGAGCGAAAAAGGAGACGTCGACGGGGGCGTTCATCAGGGGCAAAAAAACTGGGGGCCGGTGCGGCCGGCGATGCGGATAGAGAGAAGGTCGCAAACTGCTCGGCGAGCGCCTCCGGGACTTGAGAGGGAAGCCTCAGGCAACCCGCTATTGTAAGTCGGCACTCTCTTTTTGTCGCCCTTGGCAACCATAGTCCGGCATTCGGCGGGGCAATGCGCCCGCATCGCAACTACTTGCCTCAGTCAATCGATTTGTTGACAATGGCATGCATGTTCCAGACTTCGACCAGTGTGCCGACCGCCTCCGTCAAAGCCGTGCGACGCTTCAACCGCTTCTTCACCCGCCGCATCGGCGTGCTCGATCCCTATCTGGGCAGCGACCTGTCGCTCACCGATGTGAGGGTGCTCTACGAACTGGCGCACCGCGAAGCACCCGTCGCCAGCGAACTCGCGCGTGACCTGGGGCTGGACGGCGGCTATCTAAGCCGCATCTTGCGGCGCTTCGAACAGGCCGGCTGGCTCACACGCAGTGCCCACGCCAACGACGCGCGCCAAAGCGTGTTGACCATCACCGAAGCCGGCCGCACGGCTTTTGAACCCCTGCAGCAGAGGTCGCGCGACGAGGCGGCTGCGCTGCTGGCATCGCTCGATCCCGCACGCCAGCAGAAAGTGGTGACCGCCATGCAGCAGATCGAAGCCTTGCTGGAACCGCAGCCTGCCGATGCCATCAAGCCCCGCACTGCCCTGCTGCGCGACCCGATACCCGGCGACATGGGCTGGGTCGTGCAACAGCACGGCGAGATCTACTGGCGCGAGTACGGCTGGAACAGCGAGTTCGAAGCGATGGTGGCCGACATCGCCGCGCAGTTCATCCGCAAGTTCGACCCGCAATGGGAGAAGTGCTGGATCGCCGAGCTCGAAGGCGAGCGCGTCGGCGCGATCTTCGTTGTCCGCAAATCGGCCACCACCGCGCAACTACGTATGCTGCTGATCACGCCCGGCGCCCGCGGGCTCGGTCTGGGCGCTCGGCTCACCGACGAATGCATCGCCTTCGCGCGCGCCAAGGGCTACAGGAAGATCGTGCTGTGGACCAACAGCTGCCTCGTTGCCGCTCGCGGCATCTACGCCAGACGCGGCTTCGAGCTGGTCAAGTCCGCGCCGTATGAAGGCTTCGGACAAAAGCTGGTGGGTGAGACCTGGTCGCTGAAGCTTTAAGCGACCTGCCCGACAGTTACTGCATGAACCAGCCGTGGCTGACGACTAAGGACTGCCCGGTCAACGCATTCGTCTTGAAGCCCGCGAACATCAGCGCTACCTGCGCCACGTCGTCGGTCGTTGTGAACTCGCCGTCGACGGTTTCCTTGAGCATCACGTTCTTGATGACTTCCGCCTCGGTGATGCCGAGCGTTTTCGCCTGCTCGGGAATCTGCTTTTCGACGAGCGGCGTGCGCACGAAACCGGGGCAGATCACGTTGGCGCGCACGTTGTACTTGGCGCCTTCCTTGGCAACCGTTTTGCACAGGCCGATGAGGCCATGCTTGGCAGTCACATAGGGTGCCTTGAGCAGTGACGCTTCCTTCGAGTGGACCGAGCCCATGTAGATCACGCTGCCGCCGCGCCCTTGCGCATACATGTGCTTGAGGCACGCGCGCGTCGTCAGGAAAGCACCATCGAGGTGAATCGCCAGCATCTTCTTCCAGTCGGCGAAGCTGAACTCTTCGATGGGATGAACGATCTGGATGCCGGCGTTGCTGATGAGGATGTCGATGCCGCCGAAGACCGCAGCGGCTTCTTCGACGCCTGCGTTCACCTGGTCTTCGTTGGTGACGTCCATGCCGACACCAATGGCTTCGGCGCCCGTGGCCTTGAGCTCAGCTGCCGTGGCGTCCGCTGCTTCCTTGTTTAAGTCGGCGATGACGATCTTGGCGCCTTCCTTGGCGAACACGATGGCAATTTCCTTGCCGATGCCGCTGGCCGAGCCGGTGATGAAAGCGACTTTGTTTTTGAGTTGCATGAGAATTCCTTAAATGAGTAAAAGTTTAAATGCGGGACGGGGCGGTCTTTGCACTTCGGGAGCTCACGTACTGCCGGAGCGGGCGGTGCCCGCACGCGTGTCCAGGCTGGGCTTGTGCACGCGCAATGCGTCGGGCTCGGTCAGGTCGTAGGTGGTCACGCCGTTCGCACTGGTCGTCTTCAGCCAGTCCGGATGCGCAAGCGTGTTGTTCATGTCGCGCGCGCCGGCCTCCCAATGCTCGGTGACTGTCGTGCGAGAAAACTCATAGTCTTTCGAGTCGAGTTCATAAGGCCGGTTGCGGTAGATCAGATGAACGATGTCGATCGGCTTGTGCGTCATTTGTGCGCTCAGCGCTTCCACGCTCTTGTCGTTGCGCAAGGCGGCAGGAAGCTTCTTGATGAGGTCGGCCAGTGCCTGTTGCAGGTTGACGTTGGCCGACACCGCATCGGTGTTCATCCGCGTGCGGCTCGAATAGATGATGTCTTTTTGCCGTTGCGACACTTCGGCCAGTGTCTGCGGCATGACGCCGCGTGCGCTGAACAAGTCGACCTGAAGCACCACCAACGGCTGCGTGCGCGGATGGACGTCAAGAACATATTGCAGCGGCGTGTTCGACACGATGCCGCCGTCCCAATAGTCTTCGCCATCGATGTGCACCGGCGGAAAACCGGGCGGCAGCGCGCCGCTCGCCATGATGTGTTCCGGAGTGATCTTCTGCGCAGTGTTGTCGAAGTAGATCGAGTTGCCGGTGCGCACATTCACCGCGCCCACGCTGATGCGCATGGCGTCTTTGCGGTTGATGCGGTCGAAGTCGACGAAGCGCTCGAGCGTCGACTTGAGATCCGTCGTGTCGCAGTAGCTGAGCACCGGCGCAGAGCTGCCCAGCAGCATGGCGGGGCCGATGCGCGGCTTGAAAAACCCCGGAATTCCGAAAAACACCGCTGACGCCGCGCTCCACTGATTGAGCATCATGCGGTCGCCAAGAACCGACGGCAGTTGCTGACCCGGTCCCGACGAGAGAAGGTCCCAAAATCCCTTGAGCTTGTCGATGCGTTCATTGGGCGCGTTACCCGCGATGATCGACGCGTTGATGGCACCGATAGAAACACCGGCCACCCAATCGAGAGATTGATAGCGCTCGAACAGTGCCTCGCAGACGCCTCCCTGATAGGCGCCCAGCGCTCCTCCGCCTTGCAGCACGAGCGCCTTGGTGGCCTGGCCCATGTCGGATGCGGGTGCCGGAGCAGACGAAAGCCCCGAAAGCGCTGCGCGGGGAGCGGGCGGATTGCGGGGCTTGGAAGTCTGGCGGGGCGCGGGAACGGGCGAAGGCTTGCTTGTGCTCATTCCCGCATTGGACACCGCGTTTCTGACAGCCGGCAGGCCGGCTCCGAGTTTTTACTTCGGCAACATCTGTCCGCGGATTTCGCCGCCGGGATTGGCCGCGGTATGCACGTTGGCATACCACTTGCCAGCCATCAGATCTGCCGCTTGAGCCGGGGTGAGCGTTGCGGTTCCTTCGATAGGGGTGGCCGGGCTGGTGAAAGGCACCACCACACCGGCGTTGGCGCCAGCGACTGCGGGACCATGAAAGTGCGCCGCAGTGGCGGGGCCGCTCAGGCCCGAATAGGTGACCTTGTACTTCAGCACGTTGGTGCCCTTGTCGAGGGTGGCTTCGGCCATGCCGCTGCCGCGCGTCATGTTCGGAGGCATTTCGCTGGATGCGTTCATGGCGCCGCTGAAGCTGGCAGTGTTGGAATTCATGCCCATCATTCCGCAGCCGGCGAGCGCCATGGTGGCGACGCCTGCGACGAAGGTTGCGCGCAAAGAGGTGCCGTATCGGTTCATTGGTTATCTCCTGGATTGAGTCGAAGTGACTTTCGAGCATAGGCAATTGCGGAGCCGGCGTCATGTCGGCAAAACGCGCGACTTGATCAGAAGGCGATGGACCCCTCAGCCGACTTTTGCCGACCCCAGCGCTTCGCCGCGCGTAGGTGATGGCCGGCCATCGGCCGGCCGCGCCGCTGCGTTCTTGAGCGAACCGAACGTGTGCGCATAGACCCAGGTGAACTCTGCCCCCAGCAAAAAGATCTGCGCCGAGTAGTAGACCCAGACCAGCACAACGACCAGCGAGCCAGCCGCGCCATAGCCCGACGCCACGCTGCTCTTGCCGATGTACAGGCCAATCAGGTGCTTGCCGATGGTGAAGAGCAGGGCCGTCACCGCCGCCCCCACCCACACGTCGCGCCACTGCACCCGCACGCGCGGCATGATCTTGTAGATCATCGCGAAGACGACCGTCACCATCACGAAGCTGAAGACGAAGTTGACCGCTTGCGCCAGCGTGGCCCAGCCGCCGAACAACGGTGACCACCATTTGCCCAGCGCGGCCAGTGCCGCGCTCGCCACCAGCGACACCATCAGCAAAAAGCCGATGCCCATGATCATGCTGAACGACAACAGCCGCACTCGAAGCAAGTTGAACAGACCCGTACTCTTGTCGCGCGCCGGCGCCCGCCAGATGCGATCGAGCGCATCCTGCAATTCGCCGAAAACGGTGGTCGCACCCAGTACCAGCAGCGCGATGCCGATCACTGTCGCAACGATGCCTTCGGTCGGCTTGTTGACCGCTTCCAGCATGCCCTGCACCGCCATCGCTCCTTGCGGACCCATGAGCCCCGACAGCTGCGCGAAGATCTCTCCGCGGGCTGCATCGCGGCCGAAGACGAGCCCCGCCACCGAGATGACGATGAGCAGCAACGGCGCGACCGAAAACACCGTGTAGTAAGCGAGCGCGGCCCCCATGCTCGGGGCGTAGTCGTTTGCCCACGAGGCGAAGGCCCGCTTCGACAAGTCGAACAGGGCACGAAGTTTTTCCGGGAGTTGCGGCAGTTGCATGCGCCGAGTATTACCCCCGGGTTAGGCAAAGCTGTCAGTCGTGCGCGCGGCCTGCTGACGGCCGTTTCGCCAACGATAATCTTCGACAAATGCAACCGGCTTCTTCCAACGTGGCGGCAGCGCCCGATCGCATGTCCCATCCCCTGCCCCAGGCGCCGCGCGATCTTTTCGTGTCGTTCACCTGGCTCGCGTTGCAGGGTTTTGGAGGCGTCCTCGCCATTGTCCAGCGCGAGTTGGTCGAGAAAAAGAAGTGGCTGACACCCGACGAATTTCTCGAGGACTGGGCCGTGGCGCAGGTCATGCCCGGGCCCAACGTCATCAACCTCAGCCTGATGATCGGTGACCGCTACTTCGGCTTGCGCGGCGCGGTTGCAGCGGTGGCTGGCATGTTGGCGGTGCCACTGGTCATCATCCTGACGCTCGCGATGGTCTACGCGCACTTCGCGACCAACCCGCAGGTCGCGGCCGCACTGCGCGGCATGGGTGCTGTGTCGGGCGGCCTCATCGCTGCGACCGGCGTCAAACTCATTCCGCAACTTCGCAAGCACCCGCTCGGTTTCGGCATTTGCCTCGTGACCGTGGCACTCGTCTTCGTGCTGATCGGCGTGCTGCAGATTCCGTTGGGCTGGGTGCTGCTGGTGGTGGGCGCTGCAGCGTGCGTCGCGACCTGGCGACAGCTGACGCCATGACCGACGCGGCAAGTCTCGCCATCGTCATGCACTGGCACGACTGGCTGGCACTCTTCGGGCAGTACATGCTGCTGTCGCTGCTTTCGATCAGCGGCGCCATCACCACGGTGCCCGACATGCATCGCTATCTCGTCGACCAGCACCACTGGCTGACTGCGACGCAGCTCAATTCTTCCGTCGCCATCGCGCAGGCGGCGCCCGGTCCCAACGTGCTGTTCGTCGCGCTGATGGGATGGAACGTCGGGCTCAACGCCGGTGGTGGCATCGGCGGCGGACCGCAGGCCTGGCTGCTCGGGCTGTTCGGCCTGGCGATCACCATGGTCGGCATCATGCTGCCGAGCACCACGCTCACCTACATCGCCACGCGCTGGGCGCACCGCAACCGTACCCTGCGCGAAGTGCGCGCCTTCAAGCAAGGCATGGCTCCTGTGGTGGTCGGCTTGCTGATCGCGACCGGATGGATTTTGTCGAACACAAACCACGTGAGCGTCACGCCGGCTTGGCACGTGTGGGCCGTGACGGGCGTGGCCGGCTTGATCGTCTGGCGCACCCGCATTCATCTGCTGTGGTTGCTCGGCGCCGGGGCCGCGTTGGGTGTGCTCGGCTTCGTTTAAATCCGGCTGCCAGCCCTGCACAGCAGTCCTTGTTACCTTCTCACCCACTCATTAGGAACACCCATGCAACTTCGTTCGCTCGGCCGCTCCGGCCTTCAGGTTTCTCCGATCGCTTTCGGCGGCAACGTCTTCGGCTGGACCGTCGACGAAGCCCTGTCGTTCCGCCTGCTCGATGCATGGCTCGACGCCGGCTTCAACTTCGTCGACACGGCCGACGTGTATTCGCGTTGGGTGCCGGGCCATACCGGCGGCGAGTCGGAGACGATCATCGGCAAGTGGCTGCGCCAGACCGGCAAGCGCAATCGCGTGGTGCTCGCCACCAAGGTCGGCAAGCCGATGGGCGACGACAAGGTCGGCCTGTCGCCAGCCTACATCCGCGAGGCGGTCGAGGCCTCGCTGACGCGGCTCAAGACCGACCACATCGATCTCTACCAGTCGCACGACGACGATGCCGAGACACCGCTGGCAGATTCGCTCGGCGCCTTTGCCGATCTCATCAAGGCCGGCAAGGTGCGCGCCATCGGTGCGTCGAACTACACCGCGCCGCGTCTGGCCGAAGCACTCGACCTTTCGGACAAGCTCGGCCTGCCGCGCTACGAGTCGCTGCAGCCGCTCTACAACCTGTACGACCGCGCGGTGTTCGAAGACGATTTGGAACCGTTGTGCCTGAAGCGTGGCGTCGGCGTCATCAATTTCTATGCGCTGGCAGCCGGCTTCTTGACAGGCAAGTACCGCAGCGGAGCAGACGCAGCCAAGAGCAAGCGCGGTGAGAGCACGACCAAGAAGTACCTGAACGCGCGCGGCCTTCACATCCTCGACGCGCTGGATGTGGAGGCGCGCAAGCACGACGCGACTCCCGGCCAGGTGGCGCTCGCATGGCAGATCGCGCGGCCGGCCATCACGGCACCGATCGCCAGCGCGACCTCGATCGAGCAGCTCGACGATCTGGTCAAGGCGGCCGAACTGAAGCTGGATGCTGAAACGATCGCGGCGCTCGATGCAGCCAGTACGGAATCCAGTGTTGAAGCGAAGGACGCCTGATCTGCCACCCGGCTGATCAGTAGGCAAGCTCCCACAGCGATTGGCGCCGCCTGCCATTGCGGCTATGGGCAGCGCTCTCGATACTTCGGCTATCGCAGTGTTCGAGAGAGAGGATTCCCATGTCATTCGCGCTTTACATGATCGGCTTTTTGATTTTCCTGGCTGGTCTCGCCTGGGGCGCGTCGGTCGCAGGCGTGCCGACGCTCTACATCGGCATTGGCTCGCTCATCGTGCTGGGCATCGGCATCTTCAGTGCGGTGAGTCGCACCCGCGGCAAAGACCCGTCCTGAATCTTTACCGCACAGCCCCAAAGCCAGCACCAGCACCAGGCCGAAATTCGGGATCGCCTTCGGGATGATCCGATGGCAGGAAACGTCGCGCTTGCCTAAGCTGGCGCGATGACTTCGCCCAACACTCCAGCAGCCTTGTCCGGAGGTAACTCCAGCGTACTCGCCACTGCGATCGCAACACCTGCTCTCGATTTCTTTGCCGACCTTCACGTCGACGTCGGCGTGCCTCAAGTGCTCGGCCACGGCCCACGTGGCTTGCGCCGGGTTGTCCCCATCAACGGTGGCGAAGCACGCGGCGTCGACTGGCATGCACGCGTGCTGCCCGGCGGCAGCGACTTCCAACTCATCCTGAGCGACACGCTGTCTGAGCTCGACGCGCGCTACAGCCTCGAAACCGATGGCGGCGATCTGATCTACGTTCAAAACCACGCGGTCCGCTCAGCGCCAGCCGACGTCATGGCCAAGTTGTTGCGCGGTGAGCCGGCCGATCCGGCGCAGGTCTACTTTCGCTGCAGCCCGCGCTTCGAGACATCGTCTCCGGCGCTCAAATGGGTCTGCGAGCGGATGTTCGTCGGTGCCGGCGTAAGGCATCCGACCCAGGTGGTGATGCGCTTCTTCACGCTCGCCTAAACCCTCCGTGAAGGTGCCTCGATAAGACAAAAGCCCACAAGGGTAAGCACCGAAGTGCAATGCCCGCCACAGGACTATCTTGAAGTTGTCGATGCATCACGCAGGAGACAACCATGTTGATCGTTAGCAAGTTGGTTTTGGCAGGCGGCGTTGCCGCAGCCGCGATGGCGGGGCCGGCAACGCTGGGCACTACCTCCGAACAGAGCAGCGCACGAGCCGTCATCGTATCGAGCGCGACGCAAGCGGGCTCTCTGAAGCCTCCGGCCGCGGTACCCGGTCTTACCCGATGCCCCGGCAGTTGCGACCTTTGGCAGATGCTGGCGCTGCGCCACTGAAGCCGGAACGCTGAACCCTGCCTACACGGCGATGCGCTGACGCATCGCCTCATACAAACACACGCCGCTCGCCACCGAGACGTTCAGGCTTTCGACCGCGCCCGCCATCGGGATACTGATCAATTCGTCGCAGGTTTTGCGAGTGAGCTGGCGCATGCCCTCGCCTTCGGCACCGAGCACCAGCGCCAGCGGCCGCTTCAGGTCGGTCTGGTAAAGCGTGCGGGGCGCGTCGTCGCTGGTCCCGACGCACCAGATGCTGCGCTCCTTCAGTTCATTCAGCGTCCGTGACAGGTTGGTGACCATGAAGTACGGCATGGTGTCGGCCGCACCGCTCGCCACCTTCGACACCGTAGCGTTGATGCCGGCAGCATGGTCCTTCGGCGCAATGACCGCGTGTGCACCGGCACCGTCGGCCACCCGCAGGCAGGCGCCCAGGTTGTGCGGATCGGTCACGCTGTCGAGCACCAGCAGCAATGGCACCGTGCCGGCGGCTTCCAGGCCTTCGAGCAGTTCGTCGATCGAATGCAATTGCGGCATAGCCTCGACGCGGGCGGCAATGCCCTGGTGGCCGTGGCTGCCTGCGAGTTTGGCAATGCGCAACGAATCGGCCTCGACGAGACGAACTCCTGCATCTTGCGCACGGGCGATGAATTGCTTCATGCGCGCGTCGCGACGGCTCGAGTCGAACAGCACTTCGAGCACCGACTTCGGCGCGGTTTTGATACGCACGCCCACGGCATGAAAGCCGAAGATCACTTTGGGGGAAGACATCCGGCGATTATCAAGGTCAGGCGTCGGCCGGGCGAATGCTCAGGCCAGTACTTCAGGCGCTCTTGTCGTCCGACGCCACACGCCCCGCTTCGATGGTGATGCGGCGCTCGCAACGGTCGGCGATGCCGCGGTCGTGCGTCACCATCACGAGCGTGGTGCCTAGCTCGCGATTGAGATCGAACATCAACTTCATGACCTGCTCGCCGGTCGCGTGGTCGAGGCTGCCGGTCGGCTCGTCGGCCAGCAGCAAGGCTGGTTGAACGACGAAGGCGCGGGCCAGCGCCACGCGCTGCTGCTCTCCGCCCGACAGCACCTTCGGATAGTGGCCGAGGCGCTGGCTCAAGCCGACGCGGCCCAGCATCTCCGTCGCGGCCTTGCGCGCGTCCTTGCGGTTGGCGAGCTCCAGCGGCAGCATCACGTTTTCGAGGGCGCTCAGGTTGGCGAGCAACTGAAAGCTCTGGAATACGAAGCCGACCTTTTGGGCACGCAGCGCGGCGCGGTCGTCTTCGTCGATGGCGAACAGGTCTTCGCCACCGAGCCGCACCGTGCCGCGGGTCGGTGTGTCGAGGCCCGCGATGATCGACAGCAAAGTGCTCTTGCCGGAGCCCGATGCGCCGACGATGGCCGCGGTCTCCCGTGCGCCGAGGGTGAAATGGATGTCCTGCAAAATGTCCAGCGTGCCGCTCGAATCGGTGACGGACTTGAAAACATGGTCGACGGCAACAATTTCAGTGGCAGTGGCAGTGGCTTGTGACAGTGCGGACATCAGGTACTTTGAAAGGCTTTGCGTGTTGAATCGACTTGTGGATCGACGTTGGGTGCGACGTCACTTTATCTTGAGCGCGACGCTGGCCGGCGCAGCGGGGCTTCTGGGCGCAGGGGCTTCCTTCGCGCAGGCCGCGCCACAGACCATCCTCATCATGGGCGACTCGCTCAGCGCCGAATATGGCCTGAAGCGCGGTGAAGGCTGGGTCGCGTTGCTGCAAAAGCGGCTGGCGGAGCAGAAGATCGATGCCCGCGTGGTCAATGCGAGCATCAGCGGCGAGACCACGTCGGGTGGCCGCTCACGCATGGATGCGCTGCTCAAGCTCAACAAGCCCGACGTGATGGTGCTCGAACTCGGCGCCAACGACGCGTTGCGCGGGCTGGCCATCAAGGACTCCGAAGCCAACCTCACCGCGATGACGAAGGCGGCGCAGGCTGCCGGCGCCAAGGTGCTGCTGCTCGGCATGCAGGTGCCGCCGAACTACGGCATGGACTATCTGAATCGCTTCTCGCGGATGTTTACCGGCACAGGCAGCGCCACCGGTGCGCCGGTCGTTCCGTTCTTCTTGAAGGGCGTGGCCGACGCGCCCGACCCGATCAAGATGTTTCAGGCCGACCGCATCCATCCGGTGGCGGCCGCGCATCCGCAGATGCTCGACAACGTCTGGCCGCAACTGCGCAAGCTGTTGAAGTAAACGATCGATTCAAGCCGACGAGCCAACGAAAAAGCCGCCACTGCACGAAGCAGATGGCGGCTTTTTCACGAACGCTGAAAGTAGAGCGAAAAGAAAGTCGAGAGACGATCAGCCGTTCTTGGTCGGAAGGTCCGGCACGGTTGGCGGATCGCGTTCGAGCGAGGCCACGTCGCTTTCCGGATCTCCGGGTGCCAGGCCATCGCTGCTCGGGCTCAGCTTGCGATTGACTTTGTCGCGCAGCTTTTCTTCCTTTTTCTTCCTCTTGGCCAGTTCCTTCTGTCGCTTCTCGTATCCGTAATTGGGTGCGGCCACTGCGTCTCCTTGGTGCGGGGCAATCCGTGGGATTGCGATGCTTCCGACTGTACGCGATTACGAAAGACGGCTCAGAGCTTGCCCAGGGCTTGTTCCAGGTCGTCGCGCAGGTCACCGACATCTTCCAGGCCGACCGAAAATCGCACCAGCGTCCCTTTGTACGACCAGCGCGCAACAGTCGGGTCGCGCATCAGGCCGATGTCGTACGGCACCACCAAACTGATCGGGCCGCCCCACGAATAGCCGAGCCGGAAGAGCTTGAGGCTGTCGCAGAAACGGTCGGCCTGCTCGCTGCTGAAGCGCTCGTCGAAAACGATCGAGAACAAGCCAGCGGCCAGATCTGTCTTGCCGCACAGGGCACGCCAGTGGTCATGGCCCGGTGAGCCTTCGAGGGCCGGGTGCAGTACTTGCGCGATCTCGTCGCGGGCCTGCAACCAGCGTGCAAGCTCTCTCGCCGTCCGGTCGTGCGCCGCATAGCGCAAGCCGATGCTCGGCAACGATCGCAGCACCAGTTCGACATCGTTCACCCCAACGCCGAAGCCCATGCGCATGTGCGTGAGCTTGAGCGCGTTGTGCAGGCGGTCATCGCGCGTGGTCACGCCGCCCATCAGCACGTCGCCGCCACCGCTCGGGTACTTGGTAAGCGCGTGCGCAACGATGTCGACACCCTGCCCTGTGCCGCTGCCGTCCAGATCGAACGGCGCAAAAGCCAGCCCGGCGCCCCAGGTGTTGTCGAGCGCGCACAGCACGTCGCGCGCACGGCAGACGGCGACCAGCGCCGGCAGGTCCGGGAATTCCATCGTGACCGAGCCGGCCGCCTCGACCCACACCAGCCGCGTGCGGTCGGAAATCTTGGCCGCGAGATCGGCCGGATTCATCGCGTCGTACAGCTTGTGGGTGATGCCGAAGTTAGCCAGTTCGCCTGTCGCCAGCGCCTTGCTCGGGCCGTAGACGTTGTCGGGCAGCAGCACCTCGTCGCCCGCCTTCAGAAAGGCGAAAGACACCAGCGTGATCGATGCGAGGCCGCTCGGCACCAACAACGCGGCCGTGCCGCCTTCGAGCGTGGCGAGCCGTTCTTCGAGCGTGAACGTGGTCGGCGTGCCGTGCAGGCCGTAGGTGTAGCCGGCCTTGGTTTTCCAGTCGCGTGCGCGCAGCGCGGCCACGTCGGCGAAGAACACGGTCGAGGCCTTGAACACACCGGGTTGCGGCGCGGCGAACCTGGCCGGCGGTACGTAGGGGTGATGGATGAGTTCGGTCGAAGGCTGGGTCATGACCCCTATTGTGGCGAAGGCCGAAGATGGAAGAATCGACCCCACATTCAGGGAGGCCACAGAACAACACGAATGGAAAACGAATGGACCACGAATGCCCCGCAGCCTGACCGACCGCGAAGCCTTTGCCAGCGTACTCACCACCCTCATCTTCGAACGCTGCATGGCGTCGCGCAGCACCGAAACCTCGCGCATCGAACTTCAGGAAAGCGTGCCCGGCAACGAGCGCTCCTATGTGCGGCGCGGACTCGACGCGCTGGTCGAGCATGGCGCCTTGGCGATGAGCGGCGACGACATTGGCTTCACGCACGAGGGCAGCGCCTTCCTCGCGTATGCCGCGAGTGTCGAGCGGGCGTCGGACGACCACAACGACAGCGATGAAGATCCGGACGCGCATGCCGCCGTCGTGCCGCTGCTCACGCTCATCGCGCAAGACGCGCGGCTGGCGCCGCCCAAGCGCATCGAAGACATACAGACCCTGCCCGGCCGCCTCGAAGGCTATCGCGCGACGAAGCAGTCGGGCTTATTGAACCGCTGGACTTTGCTGCTCGCGATCGTGGTCGTGCTGGGCGTCGTCGTGTACACGCAGCTGCGGTAGTTCGCTCACTCAAAGCAGGTGAATCAGCCTCGCCTGCGCGGTGAGTTCCTCGCGAAAGTCCGGGTGCGCGATCCCGATCAGTTCTTTCGCTCGCTGTTTGGCCGATTTGCCGCGCAACTGCGCCACGCCGTATTCGGTGACGACGTAGTTGATGTCGTTCTTGCTGGTGCTCACATGCGTGCCAGGCGACAGCACCGGCACGATGCGCGAGATGGTGTCGTTGCGGGCGGTAGAAGGCACGACGATGAACGCCTTGCCGCCTCGCGAGCGATTGGCTGCCCGCACGAAGTCGCTCTGGCCGCCGGTGCCTGAAAACGGCGCCGAGCCCAGACTCTCCGAGCCACACTGCCCCAGCAAATCGATCTGCAGCGTCGCGTTGATGGCGACCATGTTGTCGTTCAGGCCGGCCAGCGCGGGGTCGTTGGTGAAGTTGACCGGATGCATCTCCAGCATCGGGTTGCGCTCCATGAACCGATAGAGCTTTTTGGACCCGAGCGCGAAGGTCGCGATCATCTTCCCCGGAAGGTAGTTCTTGCGGCGATTGGTCACGGCGCCGCATTCCACCAACGACAAGATGCCGTCGCCGATCATCTCGGTGTGAATGCCGAGGTCGTGCTTGTGGGTGAGTTGCATGACCACCGCATCCGGGATGCCGCCGTAGCCGATCTGCAGCGTCGAGCCGTCTTCGATCATGTCGGCGACGTACTTGCCGATCGCCTCCTGCACCGGGCCAATCTTGGGCAGACCGACTTCGAGCACCGGCTCATCGCTTTCGATGAGCGAGGTGACCTGCGAGATGTGCACGCGACACTCGCCGAATGCGCAGGGCACGTTCGGGTTGACTTCCAGCACCACCGCGCGCGCTTTGGCCACAGCAGCCATCGTGTAGTCGACACCGAGGCTGAGCGCGAAAAAGCCTTCATCGTCCATCGGCGATGCCATGCTGAACACCACGTCGGCTGCCATCTGGCCGCGTTCGATCTGCGCCGGGATCTCTGAAAAGTAGTTGGGAATGAAGTCGATCCAGCCGGCTTGTCCACCCGCCCGTGAGGCGCCGCCGTAGAAGAAAGCCACGTGCCGGACATGGTCGACCGTCTCGGGGTCGAGGTAGGCGTATTTGCGCATCGCGAGGATTTGCCCGGCCTTCACATCGAGGAAATCGCGCCGCTGGTCCGACAGTGCCGTGAGCAGCGCGGGTGGCTCCCCGACGCCCGTCGGCACGACGATGAAGTCGCCGTTCTTCACGTGCCGAATCGCCTCCGCGGCTGTCGTTCGCTTCTGCTGGTAGAGGTCGCGCATCTGCATTTCGAGGTCTCCTGCGGCACCGTATTGACGCCGTCACGGTCGAGTCTATGCTCGCTCTTTTTCAAGACCCTTGATCCATGGCACGTTCCAGCGTTTCTTCAACGCCCTGCATCCGGGTTTCAGCCAGCGGCGTGCACGGGCTCGGCGGCTTTGCGACACGCGACCTGCCGGCCGACGCCTTCCTGGGCCTGTACGAAGGCCGGCGCTATTCGCCCGCGCAGATCGCAGCCAAGACGTGGGACGACAACCTCACCTATCTCTTCAAGCTGACGAACGACGAGACCATCGACGGTGCCAAGGGCGGGAACGCGACGCGCCACCTGAACCACTCGTGCGACCCCAACTGCGAAGCGGTCGAGGAGTACGACGAATCCGGCGAACTGGTGCTCAGGTTCCAGACCATCGTGGCAGTCGAGGCCGGCGACGAACTCTTCATCGACTATGGGCTGGCCGCAGACAACGACAAAGTGGCGGCGGACTTTCCGTGCCACTGCGGCTCGGAGAACTGCCGCGGGACCATGCTGGCTTCTACTTCGACCTGAAGACGATCTCTTTCATCCGCGCCAGCTTTGGCGAGACGATCGGCACCGTCAGCATGGTGCTGGCGACCGCCATCACCAGCAACGCGGTGAAGCTCTCGTTGGTGATGATCGTCTTGTCGAGCAGCAAGTTGGCGAAGATGATCATGATCAAAGCCTTGGTCTGCAGCAGCCAGCCGACGAGCGAACTTTCGCCGGGTTGCCACTTCAGGATCTTGCCGGCGATGTGAATGCCGATCAGCTTGCCGGCGACCGAGGCAACCAGCAAGACCGCCGCCGCGATGAACACCGCAGCCCCGCCCACCTGCCAGTTGGTGCGCAAGCCAGTGCTCAGGAAAAACACCGGCATCAACACCAGCAGCACGTTGTGGCGCAGCCAGTCCATCTGCTTCTGGTCGAACCACGCCGAATCCATGACGGCCCCCGCGATGAAGGCGCCCACCATGTAGTGCAGCCCCGACCAGTCGGCGCCAAGGCCGCAGGCGGCCAGCCAGGTCAAGCTGCAGTACCAGCGGTCGCGCTCCGGAATGCGAGCCATCAGCCAGCGATAGACCACGCTGGCAACGCCGAAGATCACCAGGAAGGCGACCTGCTTGCCGACGCGTTCCCAGTCCATCAGGATCAACGCGAGTACACCCCATATCGCGATGTCGTCGACGCTCGCGTAACGCAGGATGCGCTGGCCGATCGGCTGCCGCAGGATCTGCAGCTTTTCCATCAGCAGGATGAGGATGGGCAGCGCAGTGACCGCGCACGCCATGCCGATGCCGAGCACGAACTGCCAGGTGAGCGCCTTGGCGCCGATCCAGCCCGGAAACATGAGCATGCCCATTGCGGCCGCACCACCGAACAGCAGCGGCACGCCGAGTGCCATTCCCGCGGTGATGCCGCTCTCGCGCCGATGCGTCCAGGCCTGCTTCAAATCCAGCTCGATCCCGGCGATGAAGACGAAGAGCATCACCGCCCACTGCGCGATGGCGTTGAGCGACAGGATCACCGGCGCGCTGAAGACGAATTTGTAGTAGTCGGGGAACAGCGTACCCAACACGCCGGGGCCGAGCAGGATGCCGGTGATGATCTGCACCACCACGAGCGGCGCGAAGTACTCCGTGCGCCCCAAACGCCAGATCAGATAGGGCGCGGTGAAGATGATCAACATCGCTATCAGGAAGATTTCTGACGTACTCATGGCGGTCATGACGGGCAGGCGCTCTCGTGTGGGTTGAACTGACGGGGCGGCAGAAGTTTGCCATGCCCTAGCGACCCGGAAATCGGGCGCCAGTGTCTCAATGCTTCAACGTCGAAGCAGCGGCCGGCACCGCATCGCTGCCAAGCACCGAGTTGAACTCCGCACCGGCCATGCGGAAACCGTTGCGCCCACCCTTCTTGGCTTCGTACAGGGCCGCATCGGCACGTGCCAGGAGCGCAGGAATGTCTTCATCGTCGATGCCCGACAACGCGACGCCGATGCTGGTCGTCACACGCAACGCACCGCCCGG
Source organism: Variovorax sp. LG9.2 (assembly GCF_035018885.1). Lineage (NCBI taxonomy): Bacteria > Pseudomonadati > Pseudomonadota > Betaproteobacteria > Burkholderiales > Comamonadaceae > Variovorax > Variovorax sp. LG9.2. The sequence goes on from NZ_JASJXB010000025.1 coordinate 31,111, forward strand.
GATGCCGAAGACAGGCTTCAGTGCCATCAGAATTCTGCGCGCTGCGATGGCTGCAGCCTCTTCGTCAGCCACGTCTTCCAGCAGCAGCACGAACTCGTCGCCCGCATAGCGCGCCGCCATGTCGGTGGTGCGCACGCCGCGCTTGATGCGTCGCGCGAATTCCTTCAACACCGCATCGCCCCCGGCATGGCCGTGCGAGTCGTTGATGTGCTTGAAGTTGTCGACGTCGAGGTACATCAGGCACATAGGAGTGCGTGAACGGCGCGACCGCGCCATGGCATCGCACACGCGCTCTTCGAACGAGCGGCGATTGGGCAAACCGGTGAGTGCGTCTTCACGGGCCAGCGCATCGAGCAGCAGTTGCTTTTGCTTGAGTTCGCTGATGTTCAGGTTGACGCCGACGATGCGCAGCGCGGCGCCGTCCAGCCCGCGCTCGACCACCTTGGCGCGGTTCTGAATCCACAGCCAGCGGCCGTCTTTGTGGCGCACCCTAACTTCGCCCTCGTACATGGGCGTCTCGCCATTCACATGCCGCGCCAGCCCAGTGCGCGCCGCGTCGTAGTCCTCCGGATGAACCATGCTTTGCCACAGCCCGTCGACGGCCTCGATCTCGCCGACCACGTAGCCGAACATGACCCACCACTGCGCGTTGTAGGTCGCCCTGCCCGTGCGCAAGTCGAGGTCCCACAGGCCGATGTCGCCGCCGCTCAGCGCCAGTTCGAGCCGCTCGCCGGTCGTGCGCCGCTCTTCTTCAGCCTGCCGCTGCGCAGTCACGTCAATGTGCGTGCCGACCACGCGCAGCGGACGGCCGTCGGCGCTGCGCTCGACGGCAACGCTCCGGCTCATGACCCAGATCCATTGCCCATCGCGGTGGCGCATGCGGTGCACGAACTCGCAGAACGGCGTGCGGCCCAGCAGATGGCTGTTGAACTCGGCCGCATAGGCACGCCAGTCGTCCGGGTGGATCAGCCCCTTCCAGTCGAGGCTGCCCGGCTGCGCTTCATCGGCGCTGTAGCCGAGCATGGTGCGCTCGCGTGTGTTGATCGTCCACCGGCCCGACGCCACATCGAGGTCCCACAGGCCCAGGTCGCCGCCGCGCAGCACCAGGTCGAGCAACTGGTCGCTGCGCTTTTTATGCAGATCGGCCTCGGTGGCGAGCCGATCACGTTCCAGCGCCAGCGCTTCGGCTTCGTGCGTGCGTGCGCGCAACGCCAGCAGCGATGCGGCCTGGCGTGCCAACATGGCCAAGGCATCGCGCTGCGCGTCGCTGATTTGTCGGGGGCGGGTGTCGATGACGCAGACGGTGCCCAGCGCGGCACCGGCCGCTGTCACGATGGGCGCAGCGGCGTAGAAGCGCAGGTGCGGAGCGGCCGTCACGAGCGGATTGCTCGCGAACCGGACGTCGAGCGTGGCGTCTTCGATCACCAGCAGCGCGTCGGACACTTCGATGGCGTGCGCACAAAACGAATGCGCACGCGCTGTGTCGGAGATCGTCAGGCCGACCGTGGCTTTGTTCCATTGCTGCTCCCGGTCGACGAACGACACCAATGCCACCGGCGTGCCGCAAATCTGCGCCGCGAGCGCTGCGATGTCGTCATAGGCCGCTTCGGCTTCGGAGTCGAGCACGCGCAGGTCGTCCAGCGCTTTGATGCGCGGTTCTTCGTTGGCTTGACTTTGCGGAACCGGCATGCAGCGACACTTTGAAACGTGGTCCCTGCATTTAAGCGGAGATGCGCGGCTTCAAAACGCGGAACTGCGGGTGTTTACAGGTGCTGATCGGCGCTCGGCGGCAATCGCCGCGCCCTCCGCGCCCAGGTCCCAGAACAAGCCAGCCATCAGCTGCAACGACTCGCGCGCCACGCTGCCGAGCATGTGCTCGTTGGGCGCGTGCTGCGCGCAGGCCGGGTAGGAGTGCGGCACCCACAGCGTCGGCAAACCGAGCACGTGGGCGAAGACATCGTTGGGCAGCGTGCCGCCCAGGTTGGGCAACAGCGCGGGCACCTTGCCGGTGCTGCGCTCGATGGATGCCAGCGCCCAGCGAACCCATGGGTTGTCGGGGTCGAGCCGCGTGGCTTCCATCAACTCGCCACTCTGCGTGACTTCGACATCGGTGTAGCCATGGGCGTCGAGATGCTCGCGCACATGCGCCAGAAAGTGCGTGCTGTCGCTGCCGACCACATAGCGGATCTGGCAATGCGCGCTGGCGCGGCCGGGGATGGCGTTGACCGGCGCTTCCGGATTGCCGGTCTTGAAGGCCAGCACCTCCAGCGTGTTCCAGCCGAAGACGCGCTCGGCCGGCGACAGGCCCGGCTCGCCCCAATCCGCATCGACTTGGGGGTCGTCCACGCCGCCGCCGACTTCGATGGACTTGAGCGCCTGGCGCACGTTGTCGGGCAAGGCATCAGGCAGCAGGCTCGGGACACGAATGCGGCCGCGCTCGTCGACCAGGCATGCGATGGCGTTCGCCAACCGTATGCCGGGGTTGCGCAGCAAGCCGCCCCAGTTGCCGGAGTGATGACCCGACGGCCGCAGCGCGATGCGCAAATCGAAGTTGAGGCCGCCGCGCGAGCCGAGAAACAACGTCGGCCGGCCGGCGGCGACACGGGGCCCATCGGACGCCAGAAAAAGATCGGCCCGGAGCGCTTCGCGCTGCAACTCGCACACCTCGCGCAGGCCCGGCGACCCGGTCTCCTCGCCCATCTCCAGCAGCAGCTTCAGGTTGTAGCCGAGCCGGCCTTCGCGCGCGACCAGCACCTGCGACAAGGCTCCCAGATTGACCGAGTGCTGCCCCTTGTTGTCGGCGGTGCCGCGGCCGTACCAGCGATCGCCCTCGATGGTCAGCTGCCAGGGATCGAGGCCTGGACGCCACTGGGCGGCATGCCCGCGCACCACGTCACCGTGGCCGTAGCTCAGCACGGTAAAAGACGCACTCGTCTCGGCGCGCTCGGCGAGGAGAAACGGACTGCCGCCGGCCATCGGGTTGGCAACGGTGCGGCAGACAAAGCCGAGCGCTTCGAGGTCCGGCACGATCTGCTGCGCAAGGTACTGCGCCAGCACCGCGTCGCGCGACGGCTCCTGGCTTTCAGTGGGGCACGCCACACGGCGCGCCAGCACATGCTGGAAACGGCCGTCGTCGAAGTAGTTGGCGGCCAGGGTCAGGGCTCGAGTGCGGCTCATGGGATTCCTTTCGCGCCTATTCTGGCAGCGCTGTCCCGCCGCTGCCCGACCGCAAAACGCCGCCTAGAACCGCGTGCCGAAGGCCGTCGCCAATTCTGCGGGTCGCGTGGCGTTGGCTGCCTGGTCGAACTTCCAGGGCAGGATCTTGCAGGCTCGCATCGGCCGGGCGTAGAAAAATCCCTGCAGCTCGTCGCAGCCGAGCTTCAACACGATGTCGCGCTGTCCCAGTGTCTCGACGCCCTCCGCCACCACCGTCAGGTTCAATGCATGGGCGAGCTTGACCACCGCTTCGACGACAGCGCGCGCATCCGCCTTGGTCTCCAGGTCCTTGACGAAGCTGCGATCGATCTTGAGTTGCCGCGCCGGCAAATCGCGCAAGTGGCTCAGACTCGAATAGCCAGTGCCGAAGTCGTCGATCGACAGATGCACGCCCAGCCGCGAGAGGCCTTCGAAGGTGCGCTGCGTCACCTTCATGTCCTGCATCGCGACCGATTCGGTGATCTCGCACAGCAACTGCGAGCCGAGCACGCCGTGCTTGCGCAACGCCTCTTCGACTTTGTCGACCAACGTCGGCTCGCGCAGTTGGTTGGCAGAGAGGTTGATGGCGACCCGCATGTGCGTGCCCTCCTTGCTCCAGTCTGCGACCTGGCGGCAAGCCTCGTTGAGCACCCAGTTGCCCAGCCGCACGATCAGCCCGTAGCGTTCGGCAAGCCCGATGAAGCTGTCGGGGTTCACGAGACCGAGCCGCGGATGGTTCCAGCGAACCAGCGCCTCGACGCCGCTCATGCGATTGCGGCGGCCATCGATCTTGGGCTGGTAGTACAGCTCGAACTGGTTGCTCTCCAGCGCCAGCCGGAGGTCGCTCTGCAACTGGAGCTGGTCGGCCGTGTCGACCGCCATGTGCGACTCGAAGAACGCATAACTGGAGCCGCCGGAGCGCTTGGCCGCGTACATGGCCACGTCGGCGTTGGCGATCAGTTTGTCCGGCTCGCCTTGCAGCGGATGCATGACCACGCCGATGGAGCACGCAATCTGCAGGTGCTTGCCCATCATGTCGAAGGGCCGAGACAGCGCGTAGAGGATGCGGTCGATGATCTGCACGCAGTCTTCTTGCGCCTTCATGCCTTCGAGCAGCAGAAGGAACTCGTCGCCGCCGACGCGGGCCACGGTATCACCGGGACGCGACTGCTTGATGAGGCGCTCGGCGGTGATCTTCAGGATCTGGTCGCCGGCCGCGTGGCCGAACGAGTCGTTGACCGGCTTGAAACCGTCGAGGTCGACGAAGAGCACGGCCAGTTGTTCGGCAGCACCCGACTGGTTGACCTGCTCCAGCCGTTGCACCGCGTGTCGCAAGCGGTCTTCGAACAGCAGCCGGTTCGGCAAGCCTGTCAGCGGGTCGGAGAAGGCGCGTTTGAGCAGCTCGTCGTTGGCGCTTTGCAAACGGGCGTTCGACTCGGTCAGCGACTGCGACAGCTGCCGCGCGACGATCTGCAGCCGCGCCTCGAGCAGCGAAGCCAGCAGAGCGCCGACCAGCAACATGCACGACGCAACGACGACGATGGCGGTCAGCCCGCTGCCGTTCAGCGCGTTGGCGCTCAGGCACACGGTGCCGACCGGAAACCGCGCCGCGGCCATGCCGGTGTAGTGCATGCCGGAGATCGCCACCCCCATGATGACGGCCGCGAGCAGTTGCATCGGGAAGCGCCGCTCCGCGCGTACTTGCAGCAGCATCCGGAAAATGAGCAGCGCCGCCGCCGACGCAGCGACAGCGATGACCGCGGAGGCCACCACGATCCTGTAGTCCCAGACGATGCCCGGCGTAACGCTCAGCGCCGCCATGCCGATGTAGTGCATGCCGCAGATGCCGACGCCCATCGCCATCGAGGCCACGCCGATCGACCGCGTGCTGTAGTCGGCGCTGCTGGCCACCCGCAGCGCAACGGCGGCAGCGGCCACTGCGGCCACCCATGACACCAGCGTGATGAAGGCGGTAAAGCCGATCTGAATCGGCAAGGTGTATGCCAGCATGCCGACAAAATGCATGGCCCAGATGCCCGTGCCCATGACCAGAGAACCCGTCATCCACCACGTGTTGCTCACGTCGCCGCTGGGCGAACGCACGCGCATCGACAGGTCGAGCGTGACGAACGACGCAAGCGTCGCGATCACGACCGAAGCCGCGACGATCCACAGGTCGTGGTGCGAACTAAGAAAAGGGGAATCGGCCATTCCTTCTCATATCGGCATGCGGGCGCAGAAGTTGAGGGTGAAGGTGCGCCTTGAGTGGCCCGGTCCGACGAACGGCGAGCGGGGCGCGCAGGCCAAACCTTTCGCATGACGCAAACCGCACCCGAGCCGCTGCTACTCGATGAACGACCGGCAAGGCCGACTGTGAGTCGTGGCGGTCACTTGCTACAACTACGGGCGGTATCTTGCCGAGTGCCTTGAGTCTTGTTTGGCACAGACCATCGCTGCAGACGAGATCGTGATGGTCGACGACGGGTCGACCGACAACTCGTGGGAAATTGCCTCGTCGTACGCACAACGGTATCCGAACATCAGGGCAATACGGAACAAAAATCAGGGCATGTGCAACGCCGCCAACGCTGCAATAGCAGCGAGTTCAGGCGATGTGGTGCTGATGATCGACTCCGACGACATCATGGCACCCGAGCGGATCGAAAAGGTGCTCGCTGCGCTGCGCATGCCAGTCGGCGGGCGCATACCGGGGTGGGTGCATCACCCGCTCAAGCGGTTCTCGGCTGCGCAACAGGACCTCGGGCTGATCCCCCACTACGCAGCGGGCGCGCTGCCGCACGGCTATCTGGTCGACCGAGTTCACCAGCTCGTGCACTGCCCTGTCGTCACGCCGATGTCGGGCCTGGCGTTTCGTCGCGAGTTGCTTCGGGCCATAGGTCCACTCGACGACGACCGCGGGATGCAGCAAGACATGCAGCTCTCGTTGGCCGGCACCTTGTTCAGCCCGGTCGCCTTCATCGACGAAGGGTTGACGCAATACCGAATCCATCCGGAATCTTCGTCCGCCGGCGGCCTGATGTCCTCGTTGCCGAACGTGCAAATGCTTCGCCATCGCTACGAGCGCCTCGAACCGTGGATCACCGGCCTATTCAAAAAATACCGGCCGCAGATCGCAGCACCGTGGGCACCATTGAAAGACCAGCCGTCCTACCAGTGGCTGCAGTTTCTCGATAAGTGGTGGTCGGGCTCGGGCAAGGACATGGGTTTGCTGAGCCGGATCTTGCTGCACCCGCAAACGCGCGCCGCACCGCTACAACAGCGCATGTATTACTACGCGGCCATCTGCCTGCCGAAGTCCTGGTATGTGAGTTTTTCGCGCATGGTCTACGGCTCCGGTCCGCTCAAGGCCTTTTTGCGACGACGGCTTGCGCGCGCCTGATGGTCCGAAGGCAAGAACGGCATTGACCCGGTTGATGTGGCAAGGCAGCTCTTTGGTGCCGTCGGGCACGCCGGCACGAACATGTGCATTTTCGACCCACGCCACCACCGACGTGCGACGCGTCGTCAGCGCAACAGAAGAGCTGGCGAGCCAGAGTGAAAGCGCCAGATCTTTTTGACGCGCCCCTCCTTGGAATGGGCGATGTGCAGCAAGGCGAGCCGTGTCGCTTGAGTGAGACCGAAAGGCTGAAGTTCCACATCCACCGCACGGCGCCAGAGCCGGAAAAGTTGAGAGATTACGGTAGCGAACGAGGTTCGAATGTGGTCCGGTTGGCATGCCATTTTCTATTGACAAGCCGATGGATGACACGCCATCTAAAGTGGAAATCTTCGCCGCCAGATGGCCCTGTTGAAGTCACGCAGAATGACCAACGGTCCGACAATTTTCTGAGGGAACGACATGAGCGAACTGATCCTCGTCACCGGCGGCGCCGGCTTTATCGGCAGCCACACTTGCGTCGCGCTGGTGGCAGCCGGCTACACACCTGTGATCCTCGACAACCTCGGCAACAGCGACGTGCGTGTGCTCCAGCGGCTTGGCACGATCACTGGCAAAAGCATCGAATTCATCGAAGGCGACGTGCGTGACCGCGCCCTGCTCGACCGCCTGTTCCGAGAACACGCCATTGCAGCCGTGATTCATTTCGCCGGACTCAAAGCCGTAGGCGATTCCGTCGCAGACCCGCTGCACTACTACGACAACAACGTGAACGGCACGCTGGTTCTCGCCGCGGCAATGCAAGCGGCAGGCGTCAAGGCGCTGATCTTTTCGTCATCGGCCACCGTCTACGGCGAACCGGAAAGTTCGCCCATACCCGAGAGCGCGCCATGTCGGCCAGAAAGCCCCTACGGACATTCGAAGCGCATGGTCGAGCAGATGCTGGCCGACTTGCACGTCGCACAGCCTGACTGGCGTATTGCATTGCTGCGGTATTTCAATCCGGTCGGCGCGCATGAAAGCGGACTCATCGGCGAACACCCGCAGGGCAAGCCAAACAACCTGATGCCCTATGTGTGCCAGGTCGCAGTGGGTCTGCGCGACCGTCTTGCAGTGCATGGCGGTGACTACCCGACACCCGATGGCACGGGCGTGCGCGACTACGTGCATGTGATGGACCTGGCCGAAGGGCATGTAGCCGCGTTAAGTCACGCGGCGCTTGCACCCGGCCTCGTGACAGTGAATCTCGGCACGGGTCAAGGGGCCTCGGTGCTCGATGTCGTCAAGGCCTTTGAGCTGGCGAGCGGCCAGCCCATTGCCTATGACATTGGGCCGCGCCGTGCAGGCGATGTGCCTGCTTATTGGGGCGACCCGTCACTCGCGCATTCAACACTTGGCTGGAAGGCACGTCGCGGACTGCAACAGATGTGCGAAGACAGTTGGCGCTGGCAAAAAAGTAACCCAAAGGGCTACGGAAACTGATGAGTGACCGGGAGCGCCCACAGATTTCTCTGACTCTCCTTTCAGACGCTCTTGTATCGCAATGCAACGTTCTATTGATGACTCTCCATTGAGGGCCTGAGGCACGATTTCTGCTCTCTAATGCAGTTCCAACACTCGATGCGCGCTCTTGCGTTGCATACAGGAACTTTCCACTTAGCATGAGCAGATCCCCCCTTACTTTGACGCCCGATGTTCGCGCGCGGACACTCACAAATTCGGGTGAAAGCACCATGTTGGTAGATGCCGAAGAGGCGCCACGCTTGTCGGCCTACAAAGACATCCTGCTCGACCACAAGTGGCTGATCGCCTGCATCGTTGCATTGACATTGCTGATCGGCTTGGCCTATGTGACTCTGGCCACACCCGTCTATCGCGCCAACCTCCTGGTGCAGGTCGAAGACTCCGCACCCGACAGCAAGAGTTTTCTCAATGAGACCACTGGCATGTTCGAGGTCAAGACGCCAGTCAGCGGAGAAATTCAAGTCCTCGGTTCTCGCATGGTGCTCAACGCTGCGGCGGAACAGGCGGGCTTGCAGACAAGTGCACAACCGCGTTATCTGCCACTGGTCGGCCCATGGCTCGCCCGCCGCGCCGTTGGTTTTTCGGACCCCCTTCTCGGCGGCTATGTGAGTGGAACCGAACGCATCGACGTGACCCGCTTCAATGTGCCGCCTTCGCTCGAGGACACCGGGCCGTTCATCATTACGACCCTCGGCGGCGGACGCTATCGAGTGAGTCATGAACTGCTGGACGTGCCGCTCGAAGGCGTGGTCGGGCAACCGCTGCGGCAAACACTTTCCGAAGGCGTCGTGGACATTCAGCTGAGCCAGTTGTCCGGCAAGCCCGGGGCTCAATTCAACGTCTATGCGGCATCATTGGATCGCGCCGTCGACGCCTTGCAAGGACGTCTGCAAATGGTCGAGCAGGGCCGCCAGTCCAACGTGATCGGCGTGACGCTGGAAGACAGCAACCGGGTTCGTCTGGCCGCTGTTCTCAATGCCATCGCCGAGCAGTATCTGCGGCAGAACATGGAACGCAAATCGGCAGAAGCCGAAAAGACCATCACGTTTCTCAACACGCAACTTCCCATCTTCGAGCGTCAGCTCAGGGCTTCAGAAGATGCCTATGCGCACTTTCGCAATGAGAACGGCACCGTCGCTTTCGACGAGGAGGCCAAGGTCTGGCTGGCCAAAACAGCGACCTTGCAGACCAGCCTTCTCGACTTGCAACAGAAGCGGCGCGAGACGGAGCCCTACTTCACCGATCAAAGCTCTCGCGTGCTGACGTTGGACAAGCAAATCGGCGCCGTACAGGGCGAACTCGGCGCGCTCAATTCGCGCATTGCCGGCATGCCCAATGTGCAGCGCGATGCCTTGAGGCTGGAGCGCGACGTGCGCGTCAATGGCGCGCTTTACCAGTCCATGCAGAGCAACGTATTGCAAATGCGGTTGCTCAAGGAAGGAAAGACCGGCAATGTGCGGCTGGTCGACAAGGCTGCCGTGTCCAAGGTGCCGGTCAAGCCGCAGAAGCTGATCGTCCTCGCTCTTGCATTGGTGCTCGGGCTCATGGCGGGGCCAGCACTTGCAATCTGGCGCTCCCGCTCGAGGCCGGGCGTTCACAACCCTGAAGAGATCGAAGTCCACACCGGCCTGGACGTGTATGCCGTAGTGCCCCACAGCCCGGAGCAGCTTCTGATCGATCGAGGCACCGGCAGAAAGAAGTCGTCCGGCACCTTGCTGGCCGATGTATCTCCCCACAGTCACCCCATAGAAGCTTTGCGTGAACTGCGGGTCGGTCTCAAGATTGCGATGGCCGAGGCAAGCAATAACCGCATCCTCGTTACCGGTGCCACCCCCGGTATCGGCAAAAGCTTTATCGCCCGCAACTTCGCGATGCTGCTGGCCCAGTCCGGCAAGCGTGTGCTGCTCATCAATGCCGACCTTCGAAAACGCGATCTGAGTGGCACCTTCAGCCTTCAGCACGAGGGAGGGTTGTCTGAACTGCTCACCGGCAAACTCAGTGCGCAACAAGCCATCCATGTGCAGGTGCACCCTAATCTCGATGTGCTGACCACCGGCAAGCTGCCTCGCTTGCCTGCGGACATGCTGGAGTCGGCGGCATTTACCGTTGCGCTCGATGAACTTTCATCTCGCTACGACAGCGTGGTTATCGACTCTGCGCCAGTGCTGGTGGCAGCCGATGCGGCGGCAGTGGCACCCGCCTGTGGACTCGTGCTGCTCGTGGCGCGCGCCGGAAAGAGCCAGCTGGGGGAACTGAACGAGAGTGTTCGCCGGCTTGCAAAAGCCGGTGTGAAGATCGACGGGGTGCTCTTCAACGGAATGGATTTCAGTCGCCGGTACAACGGCAACCAGGGCTATCGCCATGGGGGCTACAAGTACTCGGAATATGAGTACGCGGCCAAAGCAGCGTAACAAGTCGCCTAGCCGCGCGAGAGGCGGCTAGCCTTCCAATGCTTCCTTCCAAAAATCCGCGTCTGTTGACGCTCGATGCCATGCGCGGCCTTGCCGCCATCGGTGTCATCCTGTTTCATCTCGATTTCATCGGACCGTTCGCGCAGAGCGGCTACCTCGCAGTCGATTTCTTCTTTCTGCTGAGTGGCCTCGTTATCGCGCGCGCCTACCAGACGAGACTCGACAGAGGCCTGCCGTTCACCGATTTTCTGCTGGAACGGGTCATTCGGCTTTATCCGCTGTACCTCCTGGGCTTCTTGGTCGGCTTGCTCCGGCGCCTAGCGCAGATCGCGACGGACCACACCATTCAAATGTCGTGGCCACACCTTGGGATCAGCGCCGTCTTCAATGTTCTGATGTTGCCTTCTCCTGCAACGGATGAACTCGCTCCCATCAATGGCCCGTCGTGGTCGATTTACTTCGAACTTCTCGTCAACGTAGTCTGGGCCAGCGTGCTCGTCAAAGCATCGAAACGCACGCTGGCTGCATACGTTGTCGTTCTGTGCATCGCACTGTGCGCATTGATCGTTGGCACCGGATGGGCGGAAGCGGGCTATGCTTGGTCAGACGTTCACTTCGGCGTCATCCGCAGCTTCTTCGGTTTCGGCCTCGGTGTGCTGCTGGCTAAATCCTGGACCGGGAGCCAGCCGCGTGATTCGGCACTCTCAGTCGTCGCTGCAGCTGCGCTTTGCGCGGTGCTGATTGTCGACGTTTCGCCAGCATACCGGGCGTTCTACGACATCGTTGCAATCGTTCTATGCTTCCCGGCGATCGTCTACATGGGAGTCGCCTTCAATCCACCGGCTGCCTTGAAGCGTGTTGCGACGGTGCTCGGTGACATCTCATACCCGGTCTACATGCTGCACTTCGGTCCGCTGTTCAGTTTCTCCTATCTCGCTCGCAAGCTTGGCGTCAGCCCGGCTGTCTGGATTCCGGCATTTATTGTCGGCATTTGTGCTGTGTCGCTCTACCTCGCCAGAACCTACGATCCTGCGGCGCGACGGTATTTGAAGCGGATACTTTCCATTCGAAAAAGGAAAACCGCTACGGCCGCACACCGCCGCTGAACGAGTGCTTCAAAGCTCGATCTTTGCCGACTTGAGCATGCGAGGTACAGACGCGCGTCTCGACGCCCAAGTCTTGAAGCGCCGAGCAATCGGCTGCTCGAAAAAGCTAAATGACAGCGAGGCCAGCCCTACTGTTGTCATGAATACGGTAGCGAACCCGGCGACACGCCATGCCGTAGGCGCGTACTTCAACTGCTCACCGATCGAATCAGACAGACCCCACAGCACCAACGCGTGGAACAGATAGCCGCCGTAGGAAATGCGGCCGATCCAAGTCATCCATGGCTTCGACAACCAGGCTGTTCCACGCACACCCGCGATGGTCACCAGCAGTACCCCGGCCGCAAACAGGTTGATGACCGAGTATCCGAACAACTCGCGCCCCTGGCCGTACAAGGTACCGGAGAAGATATTCTTGAACACGTCTGCACCGCGATCACCCCGCGCGTAGTTCAGTGACATGTAGATCACGCCAAACACCGCAACCGAGGCAACCGCCATCCACAACCAGCGCATCGGCAGGCGCGGGTTGCGCAAGAGCTGCGGCTGAAACCGTGCGATTAACGCGCCAAGCAGGAATGCATCGATCTGGCAGATGGTCGCCGCATAGACACTGAAGGCCAGCCTGCCGGCGTCTGCGTCCGGCATTGCTGCGCCAACGACGAGCAGCCAGAGCCAGCGCGTCAGCGGCGCCAGCAACACAAGGGCACATGCCAACTTCCAGCGCCACCGTTCCGGCACACCTAGAAAGAGCAAAGGGAAGAACACATAGAACTGCTGTTCGACGCTTAATGTCCAAAGATGTGCAATCGCGGGCCAATGCACTGTCGATGCCGCTGGCTGAAACACCATCTGCCAGTTGTAGGTGAATGTGATCAGGCCGATCAAGTCGGTCGAACCGGCCATTCCGTACGGAATGGCAAAGAGCAACACGCACGCGCCGACATAGAGGGCGTACGCAGGAACGATGCGCAGGAGCCGCCGCCGCACGAATGCGCCATACCTCCGACCTGCCGATGGCAGGGCCCGGCCAAGGTGAACCGAAGACTCTTCCGCGATGAAACCCCGGGTAATCACATAGCCCGAGATGACAAAGAACAACCACACGCCGATCCATCCGAAAGGAAGCAGGCCGCAGTGCTGTGCGATCACCATGGTCATCGCGATTGCGCGCAAACCATCGATGCCAGCCAGCCTCTCGCCACCGTTGGTCAGGGCACTCGAGGGACCGATCTTCACGATCGTTCTCATGGGCGGACCTTCGCAGTCGATGACTTGACCGTGATCTGGGAAATCTGCGTTGCCCCTGATGAAAAACGTACGTAGACGGGCTCGCCGCTGAGCGCCACTTCGAATCGACCGTCTTTCGCCTGCAGCGTTCGCTGACGACCCAGTAAGTCGGTGACCATCAACTGCTCCGTGCCAGCTTGCGGGATAACGAGCTCCGAGTCGTTGCTGCCCGTGGCTTGCCAGGCAACGACGGTGCTAACGCGATCGTCCGTGAACAGGAACGCCTGTGCAGCGGCCGAAGTGCCCTGCCCCCCGAGCAAGCGCCGCGCGAAGCGCAAGGTGCCGAGCTCCGACGTCATCGTTTTGAATGCGCCATATGTCAGCCTTTGCATACGGTCGTTGCGTGTGAGCCCCATCGGACCGTCCACCGAGTCGTTCGACGAGAACCACAAGAACCCTTCGACCCCTGCCTCAGCGGCCAGGATAAAAGACCTCGGGATGTACGCCGCCGCTGTGCGCTCTGTGACGCTGCCCTTGACAGGGCTCGCGCCCTCTACGACCGGCCATCCCATTTCCGTGACCCAAAGCTCCAACGGACGGCCCTGCCGCGCGAGCGCCGCTGCACGCAAGCGCACGAATGCAGACTGGAACGAGCGATCCGGATCGACGGCGACAAAGGGGCGCACCCAGTCGGTGTCGTTCGCGATCGCCGTGATCTCGGGAATGCTGGGCGTGTAGGGGTGCACCGTGAGACCGTCGAGACGCGGATCGAGACCGCCTGCAAGCAACCAGTAATCGATGACCCACATGTCGTCGCCGGCGAGCACCTTGACGGCGGGGTCGATGGCTTTCACTTCCTGCACCGCGGCGTTCACCATGCGAACGTAGTGATCGAGCCATGGCGACGGAGCCTTGCCGTTCCACTGCCCGCCGAGCGCCTTGGGAAGGAACGAGTTGTGCGGTTCATTGCCCACTTCGAGCACGAAGCGCACACCCTCTGCCTTCAGCAGGCGTGCAGCTTCCGCCGCGAACCGACCGAAAGCCGCAGGGTCGGAATCACGCCCCACATCTGCAGCCGTCTGGGGTGCGGTCCTTCCGTTGGAAAGGGTAAGCAGCGCCACCACGCCGATGTCGTTTGCGCGGTAATAGGCGAGTTGCGTTCGAAGGTTGTCGGGCAACGCGGCATAGCGACCGGGTATTTGGCTGGGCGATGGCTCGACAGCCGACCAGCTGACGTGCTCGCGCACCCACTTGACCTTCAGGTCGGCCAGCATGGGCAAGGTGTCGAGTGGCTGGCCCTGCAGGAACTTGACGCCCAGGCCGACGAAATCACCGAAGGGACGCGCCGCGCTTGCAGGGTCGGCGCCATGGGTCGATGCCATCGTCACGGCAAGCAAGACAGCGCTTGCTGCCCAGCGCGTAGCGCGACGAAGTCGATGGACACCCAAGACTGAAAGCGCTCTAAACATTAAAGTTCAATTCGGCGGCAATTCCCTGCTTGAGAACAGCCGGCGCAATCGAGTCATTTGCGGTACTTGGGGATTGGATGCCCTGCACGTGCGTTGCCATTCCATATTCAAAGAGTTCCGCAAACGGCCGCAGCTTTTTGGCAGAGCCGGTCGTGTAGAACACCCGTCTGCGCAGCATGGCGCCGATGATCAGACCATGAAGGCGACCCGTGATGATCCAGCGCGCTCCGCCATACGGTTCCATCAGGCCGTGTTCGATTCCCTTTTGCGTAATCACTTCCACCGTCACTGGAAGCGCCTCGCGAACGACCGATTCGAAAGCTTCGCAAAAAGGAAGTCCGAACTCGCTCCTGGAATCGTGGGACACGATGATGACGTGCTTCATTTCGAATTGGTCGAACAGCACCCGCAACGCCTCGAGGATCTCCTGAGGATCTTCAGTTCGGCCCTCGACGAGGTCGATGCCCGGAGAAACCACGCAAGAGAATTCTTCGAGCAGGTGTGCGTGAAAATCGAGGCTCCCTTTGAGAAATGCGAGATCGCCGACCAGACTTACTTTTTCGGCGGCAACCGGAAAGTCTGCTTTCAACGACTTTTCCGAGAGTTGATCGCGTACGCAGACCTTGTCGCAAGCAGAAAAGATATTACCGAACATCCATCGCCTCCAACGCGACTTGATGTGAGTCGCCCCAGAGCCAATGACCCGAACATTTCGTCCGGATTTTCTGGCGAGCCACGACACGACGGTGGTGAACGACAGCCAGCCCAGGGAGACTTCATTTCTGATGGCGTGGCCGCCACCGATCCAGATCGACGAACTGTTGCAGGCCCGAAATGCAAGCAAAGGATGATCTCGCATGGAGATGACTTCAAACCCTTCTTTCTCGAATTCTTCGCGCACTTCGTCGCTGGGCCGTCGATAGGGCAACACCGAGACGCGACCACCGTCGCGCGTCATGCGACGTGCTGCGGCGAGTGAAAGCATCGCATCTCCCAGGTTCACGAAGTCCCCTGGGAGCACAGAAAAATTGGTCTGGATGTAAGTGGACATTGACAGCGCCTTGAAAGCTTCAACCGTTCGATGAGCAATATGCACACGTCTACCGCGAGACGTTCAAGGCCCTCTCTGGACTCATCTTTCCGCCGATCAAGTCTTTGATCGCCCGCATGTTTCCTAGCAAGCGGCCACGCCGATCGACCCAAGGCTCCGGAGAAAAACTGCGCAGGCCGTTGGCGAGCATGTTTTTTCCGACCTGCTTCAAAGCCAGCGGCCAACGCATGGTCCCCTTGCGTGCCAGATAGACAGGGTTGGCAACTTGCGAATAGCCGAGGCGAGCCCCCGGGCTACGACCCGTTCGTTTGGTACCGAGGTGAACGCCGCGCAAGCGCGCAACCTTGACGATGTCCCCATGCAATGCGAGCTGCCGCGAGAAGTCCACGTCTTCGAGCCATGCGTAGAGCGGAAGACGTTCGTCGAAGCGGATTCCATGATCACGCACCGTCTTCATGCGAACGGCGAGATTGCATCCGTAGCCGTTGTATGTCGACGTTATCGACCGTGCCTCGCTGTTCGGTCCGGCTTCTTTTAAGAGACGCAGTCCTTCTTCGTGAACAATGCCGGGACCAAGCGCACCGTCGCGCAGTAATTTTCCGGTGGTTACGACGACTTCAGGGTTGGCTGCGAACATGCTCTCGACCTCCGCGACATAGTCGTGAGACGGCAGGAAGTCGTCGTCGAAGAAGATCACTACGTCAGCTTCGGTCGCGTCGAGCAGCACATTGCGCTGCGGCGACGAGCCGACCGGTCCGCGAAAAACGCGCGCCGGTCCCGGGTAGCCCTGCAAACATACCGGATCGAAGTCCTGATCTGTAGCCGGGCAAATCATCAATTCGTTCGCCATCCGGGACTGACCAGCAAGCAAACCGATGGTTTCAGCAACCACCTCTCGGCGCCCCGCGGTGGCGATCGCGATCGCAATATTGAGCGACTGCGTCACAGCGCACGCCCCGACAACGACGGCGGTGAAAGCGGCCGAGGATCGGTACGTTGCGCAGGTGCCAACAAGTCGGCATCGGCCAACGGCTGTCCGATCACGATTTGGAGCAATCGACGCGCAGCCTTGTCCCATGTGAACTTTGCGGCCTGAGCTCGCCCACGGCGCTTCATGTCTGCGCGCAGGACCTCGTCATCACGGAGACGAACAATCTGCGCGGCCCATTGATCGGCGTCGTGCGCATCGGCCCACAACGACGCATCACCGCAGACTTCGGGTAACGCACCGCAGGGCGCAACGACGGTCGGGCAGCCGAGCGCCATCGCCTCCAACGGCGGTAGCCCGAATCCCTCTGTGGTGGAAGGAAAAGCCAGTGCAGTAGCGCGTTGAAGCAATCCAACCAATTCTTCGTCACTGACGAACCCCAGGAACTCGACGTTGAGCGGCACGACGTGACCTCGACTCGCGAAGTCCTCGCGTTTTCCCGGACCGAAGAGCGCAAGGGTCATGTCGCTCAACGCGGGTGACTGAAACGCTTTCAGCAACACTCCGATATTTTTGTGCAGCTGAATGTTCGCAAGGGCGAGCACGTAGCGCTTGCCTGCAAGGCCAACCGCATCGACCTTGGCCAAATCCGCGACAAGCCGAAGCACGTGGTCGCAGCCGTTGTAGATCACATGAATGCGCGCTGCATCGGCCACGCCAAATTCGTCCAGCTGTTTTCGCGAGAAATCGGAGACGGTCAGCAATGCCCTGTTGCGTTTTCCCAGCCGTGGCAGCATCAACCGGTACCAGGTTCTGAAAAGGCGGGAGTACGAGGCAGGCGAGGTGTAGACCTGCGCATCGTGAACCATGGTGAATGCTTGGCCATGCATCACAGGCCCCATGTTGCAAAGACTGATGAGCGTGTCGCCATTGGCACGTCGGGGCAGCACCAGTTGTTCCCATAGCGCGCCGTAAAGCCGACGCATCAGAGGCCTCATCTCGCTGGCTCCGTGGTCGACTTCCACCCCGATGCGAGAAAGCTTTAGGTCGGTGCCTCGGCCACCTGGCACGATCACGCGACACGGCACCGCATTGGCCAACGCCGGGTTACGGGCGAATAGGTTGTCCAGCGCGACCAACAATTCACGCGCCACGCGATAGACGCCGGACCGACTCGTCGAGCGCTGCAGAAACTTGCCGTTGATCACAAGGCTGGGCATGTCCGCTCGCTTGCTTCCATTGCCAGAAGGGGGGGTGTCATTGAGGTTGCGTACCATGGGACTCCATTGCGTTGGTCGACTGTTTGAACCGGTTGCGAAGGGTGTCGACCAGGTGCCGTTCCAGGCCCGCTGGCCGACCGGCAAGCCGCCACACCCCCAGGACCGACAGCGCATAGACCAGCAGGTACAGCGCTCCGACGAGCACTGCGGATATCGCCATTTCGGTCAGGCTCGCAGCGCCCATCACCCTGGGTCTCGCAAGCCAAAGAACCGCACCTGCCGGCAGCATCGACACAATGGGCCTCCACAACGCAAACACCTGCTGTGCAAGGCCTGTTCCGATCAGGCGCCGCACGATGAACAGCGCAGTGAGCGTGCCGGTTGCGGTAGCGATCGCGCTGCCGGCAATCGCACCGGGAATACCGAAATGCACGGCGCCTGCCCAGACCAACGGCAACCGAGCCAGCAGTTCGACCAGGGTGCGTACAGCGACCCAGCGCGTACGGTTTAACGTCATTGCAAGCGAGCCCATCAGCACGGCGGGCAATCCAAGCAAGGCGACTGCACTGAGCCAGCGAACCCACTCCGCAGCCAGCACCCAAGCGGGGCCCAGCGCCACGCGGACCAACACGTCCGGCCAAAACAGCGGCACGCCCATCACAGGAATCAGCACCAGCGCAATGGCGTGCGACAACTGAAGGTAACGCGAGGCCTGGCTACCGCCGGCAGATGCCAGCGCCGCCATCGCAGGGCGAGCCAAAGGTGCGACCAGTGCCTGAATCGGAATCTCCGACATTTGTTTGCCCATGGCGTACTGCCCAAACACCGTGTCGGTAGTCAGGCGCGGGAGCATCAACCGGTCGATTTGCCAGTTGAGTGCCGCGCTCAACTGGGACAAGAAGTTCCAGCCGATCAGGCTGGAGAAATGTGTCCAATGAACGAGCGTCAGTCGCAGTCGCAATGGGGCGATGTAGTAAGACAAGAGCGTCGATACCAACGGGCCACACACGGTCGCAGCTGCAATAGCCCAGTAACTGCGAGTGATGACAGCGATAGCAACCGATACGGTAAATGCGACAGCCTTGCCAGACAGCTCCATTGCAGAGTCCGGTCTAAAGTTGAACGCACGCGCATATTCGACCATTCGCGGGCTGACGAGCCCACGTAGCGCCGGCGCCAGCGCGAGCACTGCGAGCAAGCTCGTCAGCCGGGGCTCATCGTTGAACGCAGCCAGCGGCCAGGCCAGCGCCAGCAAAAGCAGTGCAATGACGATCCCGCGCAAAAGGCTGAGCGTGAAGGCCGTGTGCAACATGGCGGGCGTCAACTCAGGCAGGCGAATCAACGCTGCGGCCATCGGCAACTCGAACAAGGCTTCGACGATGAACACTACTGCCATCGCGGTGGCCACAAGGCCGAACTCAGCCGGCCCCAGAAAACGAGCCAGGCAGAGCAACATGGCCAAGTCGATCAGCTTGGCAATGAGCCGCGTGCCGACAGTCCAGGCCCCGGCGCCGACCGCCTTGCTCGCAATGTTCGGCGGTTTAGTTGACACGTGCCTCCCTATGGACGGCCGGGCGAAACACCCGTTGCAGCTCTGTGCCAGCCACTGCCGCAGCCATCCCATAGAGAAACGCGTTGTACAAGCCGAAGTCCGGCGTCGTTCCGATCGTCAGACTGGTGAAGAAGGGAGGCAGATAAGACCACCGGACAGCCGACAAGATGGCCTGCCCTTTTGCGTCGCCTTGTCGCGCTCGCCGCATCAATACGGTTTGCGCCACGAACAGAAAGTAAAACGCCGCACCCAGTACACCGGTATTGCTTGCAAGGGCTACGGCGAAGTTGGATGCGCGGGTGCCGCCCAGGCCGACGCCCAGGCCATACGTTGCAAACAAGGAGTTCAAGGAAACTCGCGTCCACATGCCGCGCTCTTCGAATGAGCTGCTGTTGGACTTCTGCAGCACCATTGCATCGAACATCTCGACCATGGGGTTGAACACCTTGGGAACGACCAGGACAGCCAGGACCAGTACGCCTGCCGCAGCGGCTCCTAACCAGAACTCGCTCGAGACACCGCGGCGCAGGTAAGGATTGCGCCCTGCGGCAATCACGCGCCAACACCATTCCGCCGCCGCTGCGGCACCAAACAGTCCCAGCCCCAAATATGCAGCGGACGAAGTCGAAAGCCAGGTCAACAGCAGCAGCAAGGCCATCAGGACAGGCACCCCGCGATCCCGCAGCAGGCCTGCCGGCATCGCGCGCCGAAAGAAATACAAAGACACCAGAAAACTCAGCGACAACGTGCCGAAAGCCGAAGCCTCCGGCATCAATCCGACCACGCGTTTGCCACCGAGCACTTCATCTTCGATCAGCAACGCGTAGCTGGCGGTGCGAAAGACTTCGAGCAACGACTCCAGCCCCGTCGACTGAGATAAGTAGTCTAGGAACCCGGTGGAAACCGCCATTGCTGCGCCAAAGCAAAGCGCGACCAACGCATGCCGCCGCATGGTCTCGGCACGCAACAGGCTGGCAAAGGCGAAAACGCTCAGCACCGATATGCTGACGTACACGAACTGCGAGAGGTTTTGGACGGTCGGCACGAGTAACACCGAATCGGCCAGATCACCAAAGCGAACAGGCACCACCTGAACCACGCCCGCGAAAAGCCGTGGCATGAACGCGGTGGCGAAACCGGCCACCGCCCAGAAAAGAAACAAGAGAAACAAGCCAGACGGCTTGAGTGCGGACTGGAACGCCGTCGCCAGGCCGCGCATGCTGCCCAGCTCCCGCGCTATCAACACCATGGCGACGAGTGGCGTCGGTGTTAGCGTGAGGCCGCCCGTCACCTCCGTGGGAATGGCCGCGAACGAGCCGAACGACATCGAAGCGAACAGCAAGTACAGCAGAACCTGTTTTCCCTGAAACAGGGTCCACACGACGATGACCCAGAAGACGACGATAGGGATGGCTTCCATGCGCTTGCCTGCTCAGCCCGCTGGGCACTGTTGAATGGCGAGCAACGAATCGATACGTTCTGCCAACTTCGCCTTGAACACAGCCGTGTCGAAGGTGCCCGCGTGCGCATGCAGCACGTCGGAACGGAAGGACGCTGCAGCGGCCTCGAACCGCCCTATCGCATCGACCATGGCCCCTGTCGTTTGTTCATGGAAGAACAAGCCGGTGCGCCCATCGACAACCGTTTCGAGCGCCCCGCCTTTGGCATAGGCAATGACCGGCCTGCCGCTCGCCATGACTTCGAGTGGAACGATGCCAAAGTCTTCGACCCCTGGGAACAAAAGTGCCTTGCAGAGCGAAAAGTGACGTGTCATGGTGGCGTCATCGACCGCACCCAAAAACTCCACCGTGGGGCCCGCCAGTTGCCTGAGTGCCGGGCTCGCACCGGAACCGATCACGACAAGGCGCCTGCCCAAAAGTGTACAGGCTTCGACTGCGATTTCGATCTTCTTGTACGGCGTGATCTGGCCGGCACAGAGGTAGTAGTCGCCTGGCTCTTCGGATGGAGCGAGCGGCGCAAAGCGTGCGAGGTTCACTGGCGGATGCACCACATGCGCAGTGCGTCTGTAGTAGCGCTCGATGCGCTTGGCCACATAGGCCGAATTGGCGATGAAGTGATCGACGCGGTGCGAGGTACTCACGTCCCATTGGCGCAGCGAAGGCGCCGCCAGCGACATCAACAAGCGCGTGATAGGGCCGGCGGCCGCGCGGTATTGCGGGTACAAGTCCCAGATGTAGCGCATCGGCGAGTGGCAAAAACAGATGTGGGTCGCATCCGGTCCGGGGATGATTCCCTTTGCCGGCCCCGACTCGCTGGAGATGATCAGGTCGTAGCCAGTGAGATCGAAGGACTCCAGCGCATACGGCATGAGTGGCAGCATCTTTTGGTAGTGCCGTACCCCGCCGATCTTCTGCAAGAACGACGTGGTGATGCGATGACGCTTGAGCTTTTCCGAGATGGCAGACGCATCGCACACCAGCGTGAAGATGTCCGCATCGGGGTAGAGGTCGCACAACACTTCGAGGACCTTCTCCCCTCCGCGCATTCCGACCAGCCAGTAATGGACCAACGCAACCTTCACGTCAGTACGCATTCTTGTTGATGAAGCCTTTGAACACCGTCAAGACGATGATCTTCAAATCGAACGTCAGTGACCAGTTCTCGATGTAGGCGATGTCGCACTCGATACGCTTGGCAAGGTCAGTGGAGCCCCTCCAGCCATTGACTTGCGCCCAACCGGTGATGCCCGCCTTGACCATGTGCTTCTTCATGTACGCGGGAATTTCGTTCTTGAACTGCTCGACGAACACAGGTCGCTCCGGCCGTGGTCCGACGATGGACATGTCACCCATCAAGACATTGAGAAACTGAGGTAGCTCGTCGAGACTCGTTTTGCGCAGGAATGCACCGACCTGTGTCGAACGCGTTTCACCGGCCTTGGCCCATACGGCGCCGGTCTTCTGCTCTGCATCTACGGGCATCGAACGGAACTTGAGCATGTGGAACTTCTTGTTGTTCCAGCTGACCCGCTCCTGCCGATAGAAAACCGGGCCAGGGGAACTCAGCTTGACGGCGACGGCTATGGCAAGCATCAAGGGGGAAATCAGCACAACGATCAGTGCCGACAACACCAGGTCTTCCACCTTCTTGACCACGCGCGCCGCACCGTGCAAAGGGGTCTGCTGCAGCGTGATTACAGGCAGACCGGCGATCTCTTCGACCGAGTGATTCAGCAGGTGCAGCCCGAACAGGTCAGGCACGAGCTTGATGTCTGCAGTCGAGTGCCGCAGCTGGCTGAGTGCATAGGAGATCTTTGCTTGATCGCCTATGGGCAATGCCAGCCAGACCAATTCGACGCCGCGCGACTCGACGTAGGCGCCCAGATTGTCAAGGCGGCCCAACATGGGTGCGCCAGTCAACTCGCTCCTGTCTGAGTGGGTGGCAAACCAGCCGCGGACCTCGATGCCGCACGAGTCATCGCGCTGAATTGCATCGACCAGGCGCTGCGCCTCAGGATTTGCGCCGACCACGACGGCAACACGCGCGTCTTTGCGCTGACCGCTTGTCCAGCGCACTGCCGTATTCACCGACACGCGCAAGAGCAGTGCACCACCGACGCTGAGCGCAAACCACGAGGCCCACCACAACCGTGATGTGTCTTGCCCGTCTCTCGTGGCCAGCGCATACACGGCCATCAAGCAGAACATCAGCGGCCACAGCGTGCCGAGCTTGAACAGCTCCGCGGCGATGGTGCGGCCCCGCCAGCTACGGTACAGCGAACTGCCGTTGAAGACGATGATCGCGAACAACACACCGCGTGTCACCGCGTGCACGTAATCGGTGCCCATTTCGGAGTGGCCAAACCGCAAAGCAAATGCCAGTAGTCCGCTTCCTACAAATACGGCCAGATCTCCAATTCTCAGGGCCAAGCCCAACAAAGGATTAAATTTTCCTAACGCCAAAAGGCGCGTTTCCTGTAAGCCAATAGCAAACGTCGACAACATCAGACTCTCCCAGAGACCAATTAAAAGGGGGTGCCGTACCCAAAAGTATTAGGGCTGTCTCTGGCTTCTTATTTATTCACCGAGTGCAATTTCAATGCCAACCGAATCATTATCAAATGCGAACTTAAGTTGTGGCCGTCAACCTAATTCGGTTTAGCAGAGCGCATTCTGCACCGTGATATTTTTTGCAGTTGTGTCAATTTGATTGGGGATTAGCAATCTCGCCCGTTTTGGCATGTGATGCCCGTCAGAATATTCAAATAGTATGAATACTTTCATTTGCACGTCACTCAAAGACAATTACCACTTTGGTATTGCAATGCAGAGTGATTGGCAAAGGGCAATCGCCCCTTCGCACCCGGGTGATCGATGTCGCCGGCGTGGGTGTCGCTCGCGTGCCCCACGCGGACGCCAAGGTCCTTGGGATTTGCCACCGCCCTGCCGGCAGCGAGAAAGGCGGGGGTAGACGCGCGACCAGCGCACAGGTGGTTTTCGTCCGACGCGAGCCAAGGAATTCGCAAAACTATCGACTAGTGGACGTTGGGTAAACGAAACACTTTGGTTTACATTCAGCACAAAATGTAAACTTAAGTGGTTATCGAGCATAGATCTTGCGCCGCTGTGGCGCCGTTTCTCCGGAATCACTACGCTATGACTCTCAAAACCTTCATGGGGCGCACCCTTAGATCCTCCGCTGCCCTAGGCCACTGACATGGCACCGATCCTGGTGACCACCAGTCCTGGCTGCGCAAGGCCCGTACCGGCAAGCTTTCTGCCGGCAATTACCTTTCGTTTGAGCCTTCCCAATCCAGCATGAGCCGCCCTCCTATCAGTTCCACGCCAGATGCTCGCCAGCGCGCTCTCGCCGCCTCCGGCGAAACCATGGTGATGGTTGACGCGGATGACGCGCCGCGCCTTTCGGCTTACAGCGACATCCTGCTCGACCACAAATGGCTTATCAGCGGAGTCGTTACATTCGCTCTGCTCGTGGGCCTGGTCTATGTGACGCTGGCCACGCCGATCTACCGCGCCAACCTCCTCATCCAGATTGAAGACTCTGCGCCGGACAGCAAAAGCTTCTTGAACGAGACCACCGGGCTGTTCGAGGTCAAGACGCCGCTCACCGGCGAACTCCAGGTTCTTGGTTCTCGCATGGTGCTCAATGCGGCAGCCGATCAGGCAGACCTGCAAGTCAGCGCCCAACCCCGCTATCTGCCCATAGTGGGCGCATGGCTCGCGCGCCACGATGTGGGTCTTTCGATGCCCATTCTTGGCGGCTATGTGACCGGAGCCGAGCGCATCGATGTGACTCGCTTCAATGTGCCTCCCTCGCTGGAAGACACCGGCCCTTTTATCGTCACCACACAAGGCGGAGGCCGCTACACAGTGCGCCATGAAATGCTCGAAGCCCCTCTCAACGGGGTGCTCGGGCAGCCCCTGCGCTACACCTTGTCCGACGGTGTTCTCGACATTCAACTGAGCCAGCTGGCAGGCAGACCCGGTGCAAAGTTCACCGTCTTCGTGTCGTCACGCGATCGCGCCATCGAGCAGTTGCAGGGGCGTTTGCAGCTGGCGGAGCAGGGTCGGCAGTCGAATGTGATCGGCGTGACTCTCGAAGATAGCAACCGTCTGCGTCTGGCACGTGTGCTCGATGCGATTGGCGAGCAATACGTGCGACAGAACATGGCGCGCAAGTCCGCCGAAGCCGAAAAAACCCTCGCCTTCCTCGATTCGCAACTTCCAACGTTTGAAAATCAGCTCAAGACCTCAGAAGACGCGTTCGCGCGCTTTCGAAATCAAAACGGAACTATCGCGTTCGATGAAGAAGCAAAAGTCTGGCTTAAAAAGACAGCGGATTTGCAAAGCAGTCTTTTAGACCTGCAACAAAAGCGCCGTGAAGCGGAGCCAACGTTTTCAGACCAGAGCAGCAAGGTTCAAACGTTAGACAAACAGATCGGTGCAGTACAAAGCGAACTAGGTTCCATCAACACGCGCATTGCAGGAATGCCGAATATTCAACGCGACGCATTGCGCCTAGAACGCGAAGTGCGCGTTAATAGTGCACTCTATCAATCTATGCAAAACAATGCATTGCAAATGCGGTTGTTAAAAGAGGGAAAAATTGGCAATGTGCGGCTACTCGATAAAGCCGCAGTATCAAAAGTGCCGGTCAAACCGCAGAAGCTTCTGGTATTGGCTTTCGCATTGATGTTGGGGATTTTGGTAGGACCTGCTATTGCTCTGATCCGTACGCGTTCAAGGCCCGGCGTTCATAATCCAAAAGAAATCGAACTTCACACCGGCTTGGAAGTGTATGCCGTCGTTCCCCATAGCCCCGAGCAAACTCTTTTGGACCAAGGCGGCAATAAAGCCACGGCAAATAATTTGCTGACGGACATTTACCCTCACAGCTACCCAGTCGAAACATTGAGGGGGCTACGCGTTGGCCTCAAAATTGCCATGGCCGAAGCTTCGAATAATCGAATTCTCGTTACCGGCGCAACACCGGGAATAGGCAAGAGCTTTATTGCCAGTAATTTTGCGCTTCTGCTAGCACAGAGTGGCAAGCGAGTGCTGTTGATCAACGCCGATCTTCGCAAACGTGAGCCGCGTGGAATATTTGGTCTTAAACAAGAAGGTGGTTTGTCAGAATTGCTGGCAGGGAAGCTCGGAATGCAAGCATCAATTCACGCACAGGTTCGCCCCAACCTCGACGTATTGACTACCGGCCAGCTGCCCCGCATGCCCGCCGACATGCTGGAGTCGAAGGCCTTCACTCTTGCATTGGATATGCTCTCATCACGCTATGATCATTTAGTCATAGACACTGCTCCAGTGTTGGTAGCAGCTGACGCGGCCGCTATTGCGCCTGCTTGCGGTATAGTGCTACTCGTGGCTCGAGCCGATAAAACTAAATTGGGGGAGTTAAATGAAAGCATGCGTCGACTGACCCAAGCCGGCGCGCCGATCAATGGTGTGTTGTTCAATGGAATGAACTTCAGCCGAAGGTATAACGGAGACTGCGGCTATAGCCACCGGATCTATCAACATGCTGCGCACCAGTATGCCGTCCAAGCTAATCCGAGAATTCTTTAGAGGCTCGCGAATATGAGTACGACGGCTACTAAGGGCTACGGTCACATTGGACGGATAAATGCACCAGGAACCGAGCGAGATTTAACTGCCATTAAGACGTTTAACCGTCCGTCGGCCTATGTCCATCTTGACTACGGACGCGGTCCGGACACATGGGCGAAGGCGTACCAAAAAGGCATTGTGTTTGAGGAACAACCGTATGGGTATCACTGGGCTCAGACTTGGGTCAATCTCAATTATTCTGCCGATGCTCCAGAGCCAAAGGTGGTGTCCTTGCTTCGTCGCAGCCTCAAGTTTTTGTTTGGCTTCGATCTGATACACGCATTTCGCAATCGCAGATGTGCCGACTCGGCCGACGTCATATGGACCCACACCGAGGGTGAGTATCTTGCAGATGCCTTGCTGATGAAGTTACACCTGATGAAGCGGATTCCGCTCGTTGGACAGAGTGTTTGGCTATGGGACAAATGGTCGAAATGGAGCCCATTGCGCAAACGCTTCCATCATTGGCTGCTCGAAGAGGTGACGGTAGCGACAACTCACAGCGCATTGAACTCGAAACTTGGTACCGAAGTGCTGGGGCGCTCAGTCATTAAAGTCCCCTTTGGTATCGAGCCTACATTCGAGGTACCAGTTTCGCAACCTCGGGCTGACGGCAGGTTGCGAGTGGTTGCACCGGGGAACGACCGGCATAGAGACTGGGACACACTAAAGAAAGTCGCCCGCGACAATTCGGACATAGAGATCGTCGTGCTCTCTAAGCGTCGACGGGCAAGTCGGTTGGTATCCGCTGACGTTCCAAACTTCGTCGTGCGCAGCGCTGTCGGCATCAAGGATCTCATAGCCGCCTACGATGCCGCAGATGTCGTTGCGGTTCCGCTCCTTGGCAACCTGCACGCTTCCGGGATTACCGTGGCAATGGAAGGCATCAACGCTGGCCGTCCTGTGGTGCTAACCCGTACTGGCGGTATTGAAGATTACCTTGGGGGCACGGCTAATTATGTAGAGCCGGGCGATGCGATCGGCTTGGCGACTGCCATTCGGGCGGCTGCACTGATCGGCCGAGACCGCGACCTTCAAATTGCAAGGCGATCCCATCTGACAAATGCAGGCCTCATGATCAAAGATTTTGGCTCGCGCCATGTGTTGCTCACGCGGCTCGCTTTAGGCATCAGCACTCCTGAAGAAGATATAGCAATCTCTTGTTTCGCACCTGTCGTTCTCGAACATTGACGTTATCACGAATGAAAGCCAATGCCAGCGAGCATATTGTTGTCGGCATCGCTACTGCCGGCCGGCGAGATGTACTCGACAAAATGCTCTGGCAATTGACTCTCCAACGAAAACTTCCTGACTGCGTAATTATTTGCCCAGCCGCAGATTACGATTTCGATGAATCGATCATCTCGAAGTTGCCCTATCCAATCGAAGTCGTGCGCGGCGCGCGGGGACTTTGTGCTCAGCGAAACCTGATACTTAAGAAAATCTCCGACGATGGTCTGGTTGTCTTTTTTGACGATGACTTTTATCCAGCAGTAGATTTTCTAGAAAAGACAATCAGTTGTTTTTTGGCCTCGCCAGATTTTGTCGCAATGACAGGGATAGTCATCGTGGATGGGGCCTTGGGCCCTGGTATAGAGCACGATGAAGCGCTGAGAATTTTGAGTTCAGACAGTGAATGCACTGATCTCACGCCAAATACCATTTACAACGTCTATGGTTGCAATATGGCATTTCGCGCATCGACTATTCGAGATTCCAGAGCAGCGTTCGACGAGAACCTACCACTCTATTCATGGCTGGAAGACGTTGATTTTTCAAGATCAATGTCTGCCAAGGGTGCCATAGGACAGAGTCGATCGCTTCGAGGTGTGCACTTGGCCACCAAACGCGGCCGAACCTCTGGAGTGCGCTTTGGCTACTCGCAGATTGCCAATCCCATATATATGGCAAAAAAGGGAACGTTCGCCTGGTCACGTGCTTTCTCTCAAATGGGTCGCAATGTGACTGCCAATCTGGCGCGTTGCGTGAACCCGGAACCCTGGGTCGATCGTCGAGGTCGGCTTAAAGGAAACCTAACCGCTTTCAGCGATTTGTTTAGAGGCCGACTCCATCCGCGGAGAATCTTGGACATTAGCTGAAGAGCACCAAGCTCTATGCTAAAACTCTCTTAACCTCGTCGAGAATCGTGCGGAGACCGTCGCGCTGCCGTTCATTCCAGAACTTGGAGCATTTAAAGGCTTGGTCGCCCTTTGTAGCTCTGGAGTTCTCATCTAGACACATTTTGATGACGGCCGCTGCAAATGCCGCCGCGTCGTCATCGTCGATGACCTCCACGCATTGAACCATGTCGTCTGGTAATCCTTCTACTCCGCGGACGGTACTAATTACCGGTAAACCCAGTGCCATAGCGTCGATCAACTTAATCTTCAGCCCTGTGCCAGCCCGAATAGGATTTATCAAGATTGGCCCTTTTTCGAACAGGTCAACAAGCTTGTCCACCTTGCCTAAAGGGATCACACCTTCTTTACCCTGAAGGATGTCGCATATAGACCCACCGACATACAACTTGAAGTCTGGAACTTCTTTCAAGATCGCTGGCAGAACGTCATCGACAAAATAGAGTATCGAAATTATGTTTGCTTCGAATAACGATCCGACAAATGAAGCAGCGCAATTTTGTCTAAGGACGGCCCGCTCGGAGGAAGTAGTGATGTGGCCAATTGTTGCCACCTTGTCCACGTTCGCACGCGGAAGTATCGACCTAAAGTAATCGGCTTCTTTATCTTGAATGGCGATAATTTTGTCTGCACGATTCAAGCCTTTCGATTCTGCTTCAGCAGTCAATTCATTAAAAAACGCATCTTGCGTATCGATAATTTTGTAAATGGACGAGTTCAGCGAGTCCAATATTGCAGAAAAATGAACATAGACGATTACTACTGCGTGAGGTTGCCAAATTTTAAAAAGATCGTTGATGGAGCTTGTAATTTCTCGCTCAAACAAATAATCCGGGCTACTTCGTAACGCGGCTTTTCTTTTTATTTTTTTATACAGTTTGTAGTGAATCGAGTAGAAAGCCTTTTTTGCGAAATCTCTAATTCGAGCCAGCGGTGTAAATTCGAGTGTTACGAATCTGTGTACCCCTAACAGCTCAACATGCTTTTCTTCATCGAATACAGCAAGCTGCCGAGATGGGATAAGTATGAAAAACACCTCGCAGCCCATTGCATGGAGCGCTTGCACAAGAGTAAGGACTCTCGCCCGATTCCCGCCGGTGGTGGGGAACATCGGAATTTTGGAGACGATCGCAATGCGCATGTTATTTGCCGTGCGTTCCACAAGAGCGGCGAGTGATTGGCACAGTAGTCTAGGCGGTGAGCGCTACGCACTCACGGCTTTTTCCGGACAAAT
Organism: Variovorax sp. LG9.2; assembly: GCF_035018885.1. Taxonomy (NCBI): domain Bacteria; kingdom Pseudomonadati; phylum Pseudomonadota; class Betaproteobacteria; order Burkholderiales; family Comamonadaceae; genus Variovorax; species Variovorax sp. LG9.2. The sequence continues at coordinate 60,669 of NZ_JASJXB010000025.1, forward strand.
TCCCCCTCCGACCAAATCGCGGAGCGCTCGGATGTTTCCAAGCAAACGTCCGCGCCTATCGACCCATGGCTCAGGAGAAAAGCTCCTGAAAGCATTGGCCAGCAGATTTCTCGCAATCTGCTTCAGCGCGCGCGGCCAGTGCATGGTGCCCTTACGCGCGAGATACAAAGGGTTCGCTACCTGGGAATAGCCCAGACGTCGTCCGGGACTGCGGCCCGATCGCTTGGTACCAAGATGAACTCCCCGAAGGCGCGCCGCTTGAACGATTTCCCCGTATGACGCGAGCTGCCTTGAGAAATCCACGTCCTCGAGCCATGCGTAGAGCGGCAGCCGTTCATCGAAGCGAATTTAATTGTCGCGCACGGCCTGCATTCGAACGGCCATGTTGCATCCGTATGCGTTGTATGCCGACACCAAGGTTGTCGTCTCGCTGTTTGGCTCGGATTCTTTGAGAATGGTCAAGCCATCTGCATGCCCAAGGCCAGGACCGATGATTCCATCCGCCAGAACTTTGCCTGTCGTCACCACGACAGTCGGATGCTCGGTGAACAACAGTCCAATCTCGTCAACGTAGTCGTTCGCAGGCAAAAAGTCATCGTCGAAGAAAATCACAATGTCGGCTGCCGTGGCGTCGAGCAGCACGTTTCGCTGAGCAGAAGATCCCACCGGCCCGCGCAAGACGCGAACCTTTCCAGGGTAATCCCGCAGGCAGGCCATATCGAGATCTTCGTCCCGCGCAGGACAAATTAGCAGCTCGTCAGCGATGCGCGATTGTTTGGCCAGGAGGTCGATCGTTTCCGCGATCACTTCCCTCCGTCCTGCAGTGGCAATAGCAATGGCAATTTTTAAGGGGACTGTCTCTGAGTTCATGAAAAAGAAAAGATGCTGCGTTGCAGGCGCATGTTTTGTAAGTAGGGAACAGGACATATCGACATCGACTGGATCAGCGCGCAATCGGCCAGGGTTTACCCAGCACTATTTTGAGCAGCCGATGTGCCGCCTTTTCCCATGTGAACTGAGCAGCGTGTGCTCGTCCACGTCGCTGCATCTCGGCGCGCAGCAGGCTGTCGTTGCACAGGCGGACAATCTGCTGCTCCCATTGCACCGGGTCCAGCGAGTCGGCCCACAGTGCAGCATCGCCGCACACTTCGGGTAGTGCGCCGCAGGGCGAAAGGATTGCCGGACACCCCAGCGCCATCGCCTCCAGCGGTGGCAGACCGAAGCCTTCCGTCGTGGAGGGAAAGGCCAACGCCTTGGCCTGCTCCAGCAGCCCGACCAATTGCTCGTCGCTGACAAATCCGAGAAATTTGACGTTGGGAGAAACGATGTGACCTTGACTCTCAAAGTCCTCACGTGTCGCAGAACCAAACAGGGCGAGAGTGACGTCACGCAACGCTGGTGATCCAAAAGCCTTCAGGAGAACCTGAATATTTTTATGAGGCTGGACGTTGGCGAGCGCTACGACATAGCGGCTTCCAGCCAAGCCGAAGGCCGCCACTTTCGTCGAATCAGGAACAAGCCGAAGCACATGGTCGCAGCCGTTGTGTATCACCCGAATACGTGCCGAGGTGGCGACCCTGAAATGGTCCAGTTGCTCCCGCGAAAACTGCGACACAGTGAGTAATGCCGTATTGCGTTTCCCCAACCAGGGCAACACGAGTCGATACCAAGTGCGAAAAGCAAAGGAGTACGACTCGGGCGATAGGTATACCTGTGCATCATGAACCATGGTGAACGCATCTTTGTGAAGCACCGGCCCCGTGTTGCAAAAGTTGATCAAGGTGTCGCCTTTGATGCGCCGGGGCAAAACGAGTTGCTCCCAAAACGCCCCATTCAGCTTGCGCATAAAGGACCCCATTTCGCTGGACCCATCGTTCAATTCAACTCGAATATGCGAAAGCGGAAGGTCACCGTACTGCCCCGCGGGCATGATCACACGGCACGACACAGCGGCCGCAAGCACGGGATTGTCCGCAAGTGCTTTGTCCAGGGCCCGCAGGAGTTCGCGAGCTACACGGTTGACTCCTGATCGACTGGTTTTCGGCTGCAGGAACTTGCCGTTGATGGCAAGTCTTGTTACGGCGGCGCCCTTGGCGCCTGTGTCACTGAGGCTTCTTGACATCGATTCAGGACTTCATTTTGTTTTGACTTGTCCGAGCACAGACCCAGTCGCATCTTGACTCGGCCTCTGCATGATCTTGCTGCGGATAAGCTCGAGCAAGTGTTGTTCGAGTCCTGCCGGCCGCCCTGCCCATTGCCATGCAAGCATTGCACACATTCCGTAGACAACCAGATAAACGATGCCGATCGGTACGGCAACTACCAACAGCTGTGGCAGGCTTGAAGCGCCCAGCGTGACAGGCTTTGTCAGCCACAGCAGGCTGCCAGCCAACAATACCGCCAACAGCGGCCGTAAGAGCGTCACCAGTTGAGCGATCACCCCCGCACCGCTCAGACGCCGCACCATGAATAGCGCCGTAAAGGTACCGATGGCAGTCGCGATTGCACTGCCGGCGATAGCGCCCGGAATCCCGAATCGTAAAGCGCCCATCCAGACGAGAGGCAGTCTGACCAGCAATTCAATGAGCGTCCGTGCAGCCAACCAGCGCGTGCGGTCCAGCGTCATCGCGAGCGGCCCCAACAGAATGGCGGGTAGCCCCAGCACCGACGATGCGCTGATCCAGCGCATCCACTCCGCGGCCGGCAACCAGCTCTCTCCCAATGTGACGCGAACAAGCACTTCTGGCCACACCAGCATCAGCCCCAGTACCGGTGCAATGACGAATGCGATCCCATGAGACAACTGCAGGTAGCGCGAACCTCGACTTTCGGCGGCCGATGCCAATGCCGCCATACTGGGACGAGCCAATGGCTGAACGAGCGCCTGAATCGGGAGCTCCGATATCTGCTTGCCCATGGCGTATTGGCCAAACGCCGCGGTCGTAATCAGTCTTGGAAGAAGGAGCCGATCGATCTGCCAGTTCAGAGCCGAGCCCAACTGGGCTATGAAATTCCAGCCGATCAGGCTCGAAAAATCCTTCCAGTGCGTCAGCGTAAAACGCGGTCGCAGCGGTGCTATGAAATACGAGATAAACGTTGTAACCAGCGGTCCGCACACGGTCGCAGCAGCAATCGCCCAATAGCTCCGCGTATTGAAAGCGATGGCGACCGCGATGATGAAAGCCGCGGCCTTGCCCACCAGCTCCAGCATCGCATCGGGGCGAAAGTTGAAGGCGCGCGCGTATTCCACCATTCGCGGGCTGACCAACCCGCGCAACGCCGGGGCCAGCGCGAGTACTGCCAGCAAAGCTGTCAGTCGAGGCTCTTCGTTGAACACTGCCAGCGGCCAGGAAATAACAAGCAGCAGAGCGGCAATAACCAGCCCGCGAAGCAGGCTCAGTGTGAAAGCGGTGTGCAACATGTCTGCAACCAGAACAGGCGCACGAATCAACGCGGCTGCCATCGGCAGCTCGAACAAGGCTTCTATGACAACGACCGCAGCCATCGCCACCGCAACCAAACCGAATTCAGCCGGCCCCAAGAACCGAGCGAGGCACAGCAGCATCGCCAGATCGATCAACTTCGTGGCCAGACGCGTACCCACCGTCCAGACGCCCGCCCCGACGGCACGGCTCGCCATGCTCGGTTGCTCAGTCAATGCGGGCACTCCGTCCGCTGCGCATTTGCGACGCCCTGAAACGCGGGGTGTTCAACAGCCGATGAACCTCGGTGGGCCAGACGGCGCGTTGAAGGCCCTTATGGGCAATTGCTACCGCAAACCCGTACAGGAACGCGTTGGACAAACCGAAGTCCGACGTAGTGCCGATAGTCAGGCTGACAAAAAACATGGGTAGATACGACCAGCGGGCGGCCGATAAGAGAGCGCTCCCCTCGGCGTCACTACGCCCTGCCCGCCGCACAAAAAAGCACTGCAAAACAAAAAGGAAATAGAGCGCTGCGCCGGCTAATCCGACATTGCTGACAAGCGCCACTGCAAAATTCGAGGCGCGGCTGCCGCCCAGACCGACTCCCAAACCGTGAGTTGCCAACAGCGCGTTCCAGGACATCTGGGTCCACATTCCCCGCTCTTCGAACGAACTGGTATTCGTCTTTTGCAGCACCGTCACGTTGACCATTTCTAGCAGTGGAGTCAGCACGTCGGGGACAACGATAACGACCAGAAGAATGGCCCATACGGCCACGGCACCTAACCAAAACTCGCCCATGAGACCATGGCGAAGATAGTGATTGCGTTCTGACGCGAAGAATCGCCAACACCACTCCGCAGCCGCCGCCGCGCCGAAAAGGCCCAGACCAAGATACGCTGCCGATGAGGTCGACATCCACACGAGCAGGAGCAGCAAGCCCATCAAAGCCGGAACCACGCGATCACGAAGATGCCCGGACCGCATCGCCCGCCGAAAAAAGTAGAGCGATGTCAGAAAATTCAAAGAGAGACTGCCGAAAGACGATGCCTCAGGCATCAAGCCGACGACGCGCTTGACATCCTGAACTTCTGCCTCGGTGATGAGTGCGTAGCTGGCCGTGCGAAAGACTTCCATGAACGACTGAAGAGGCAAGTATTGCGACGCAAAATCAAGAAATCCCGTAAAGACCGTGAAGGCCGCACCCAGGCACAAAGCACTCAGGGCGTGCCGGCGCATGCCCTCGCCGCGCAAGACACTTGCGAAGGCAAAAACGGCCAATACCGAGATGCTGATATACACCAACTGAGAGAGGTTTTGAACAGTGGGCGCGAGCATTGCCGTGTCCGAGGCCAATGCGCCCGCGCGCACTGGCACCACTTCGACCTGACCGGCAAAAAAGCGCGGCATGAAAAGGGTGACGATAGTGGCCACTAGCCAAAAAAGAAACAGCAGCAGCAAGCCGGATGACTTCAAGGCAGCGTCTAGCGCTTTCGTCAAGCCGCGTGCATTGCCAAGTTCACGCGCTATGAGCAGCATGGCGACAATAGGTGTCGGCGTCAGGGTCAGCCCCGCGGTCAACTCGGTTGGGATTGCAGCAAAAGAACCGAACGGCATGGATGCAAAGAACAGGTAAATCAACACCTGCTTCTTCTGGAATAAGGCCCACAGCGCAACGCTCCAGAATATGCCGACCGGGATTAGCTCCATGTGGCCGCCCTGTCAGGTTGCAAGCCGTGGGGGCGTGGCAATCAACGAGCCGATAAGCTCGGCCATCCGTGCCCGGAATACGACCGTATCAAAAGTGGCTGCATGCGAGTGAGCCACCTCGGAGCGAAATGAGCTTGCAACAGCTTCGAAACGCCCTATCGCGTCGACCATGGCTTCTATGGTTTGTTCGGCGAAGAACAAGCCCGTGCTGCCTTCGACGACTGTCTCCAGTGCGCCGCCTTTTGCATAGGCTATAACGGGCCGCCCACTCGCCATCACTTCCAAAGGAACGATCCCGAAGTCTTCGACCCCAGGGAAAAGAAGCGCCTTGCAATGAGCGAAGTGATGCGTCATGGTGGCGTCGTCGACAGCGCCCAAAAACTCGACAGTAGGGCCAGCAAGCTGCCGGAGCGCTGGGCCTGCACCCGAGCCGATAACGACGAGCCGCCTACCCATGCGGGTGCACGCCTCCACGGCGATCTCAACCTTCTTGTAAGGCGTAATCTGACCTGCACACAGGTAATAGTCTCCCGGCGCATCCACCGGCGCAAAGCGTGCGAGGTTGACGGGCGGGTTCACGACATGGGAAGTGCGTCGGTAATACTTCTCGATCCTCCGCGCCACATAGGCGGAATTAGCAATGAAATGGTCGACGCGATGCGACGTGCTTACGTCCCACTGGCGAAGCGACGGCGCAGTCAGCGACATCAAGGCACGAGTCAAAGATCCCGCCGCGGAACGGTACTGCGGATACAAGTCCCAGATGTAGCGCATCGGCGAATGGCAGTAGCAAATATGAGTGGAGTCCGGGCCGGGAATGATGCCCTTGGCCGGACCTGACTCGCTGGAGATGATCAAGTCGTAGCCAGTGAGGTCGAAAGACTCTAGGGCATAAGGCATCAACGGCAGCATCTTTTGGTAATGCCGCACGCCGCCTAGTTTTTGCAAGAACGATGTCGTGATGCGATGACGCTTGAGCTTCTCGGAGATGGCCGCCGGGTCGCACACCAGCGTGAAGATATCTGCCTCGGGATACAGATCGCACAGCACTTCTACAACTTTTTCACCACCGCGCATGCCGACCAGCCAGTAGTGAACGAGTGCGACTTTCACTTCAGTAGGCATTCTTGTTGATGAAGCCTTTGAACAGCGTCAAGACGATGATCTTCAAGTCGAAGGCCAGCGACCAGTTCTCGATGTATTCGATGTCGCACTCGATGCGCTTGGTCAAATCTGTGGAACCCCGCCAGCCATTGACCTGTGCCCAGCCAGTGATCCCTGCCTTGACCATGTGCTTTTTCATGTACGAAGGGATCTCGTTCTTAAACTGCTCGACGAACACAGGTCGCTCCGGACGCGGTCCGACGATGGACATATCACCCAACAACACATTGAGGAACTGAGGCAATTCATCGAGGCTCGTCTTGCGCAGGAATGCTCCGACTCGTGTCGACCGTGATTCGCCGGCTCTGGCCCAAACCGCACCGGTCTTTTGCTCTGCATCGGTCGGCATCGACCGAAACTTAAGCATGTCAAACGTCTTGTTGTTCCAGCTCACGCGCTGCTGTCGATAGAACACAGGCCCAGGCGAACTGAGCTTGACTGCAATAGCAATCGCGATCATCAGCGGAGAGATCATGAAGAGAATCAAAGTCGACAAGACGAAGTCCTCGAACGCCTTGATTAAACGTGCCCTGCCCAGCAACGGCGTTTGTTGCAGTGTGATCACCGGCAAGCCGGCGATTTCCTCGACCGAGTGGTTCAACAGATGCAAACCGAAAAGATCGGGCACCAGCTTGATGTCTGCTGTTGAATGTTTTAGCTGGTCGAGAGCGAAGGCGATCTTCGCTTGATCGCGCATGGGCAAAGCCAGCCAGACCAAGTCGACGTTGCGTGAGGCAACATACTCGCCAAGTTGGTCTAGCCGCCCGAGCATAGGTGCTCCAGTCAATTCCCCGCGGTCGGCATGCGTAGCAAACCAGCCACGGACTTCGATTCCGCACGAATCGTCTCGCCGAATGGCATCGACCAAGCCCTGTGCCTCGGGGTTTGCGCCGACCACGACAGAAATACGCGTATCTATCTTCTGAGCGCTGACCCAGCGTACGGCTGCCCCAACAGCCATTCTCAAAAGCAATGCCCCCGTGACGCTCAGGCCAAACCAACCACCCCACCATAAGCGTGATGTGTCGTGACCGTCTCTCATCGCAAGCGCGTATACCGCCATTAAGCAGAACATGAGCGGCCAAAGCGTCATTACTTTCAGGATCTCCGCGGCCGTCGAGCGGCCACGCCAGCGCCGGTACAGCGAACTGCCGTTGAGGACGATGACGGCGAAGAGCACGCCACGGCTGATGGTGTGCATGTAGTCGGCGCCCATCTCGACGCTGCCGAATCGAACTGCGAAGGCCAACATTCCACTGGCTACAAAGATGCCAAAGTCGCCCGCTCGCAGGATCAAGCCCAACAACGGGTTGACCCTTCCAAGAGCAATCAGCGGGCTTTCGCGGAAGCCGGTTGCGGAACTAGACAGCATCAAATCTCCCGGAAACCAATAGTTAACCAATTTTTAACCACTGAAACTAAAAGTAACTCGACCATAGTTTATGGCATTAGATAGAACTAAAGTGCGACTTTTTCGGCCCGCTGTGAACTTGTGGCTAGGGTAAACCACATTGCGACGTGACATTGTTTGCAATTGTGGCGATGCGATGTGACAAACGACAAAGATGTTCACCTCGACCGCCTTATTTACGGGATCATTTCCGCCTATGGAAACCGCTGTCTGCACGCTCTTCGAAGGCCACTACCACTACGGCGTTGCCGGGCTGGTGAATTCGCTTTCGGCTGCGGGCTACCAAGGGACGGTCTGGGTCGGGCATCGGGGCCCACTGCCGTCGTGGATCGTCGATGCAGACGGGTTTGATGCCGTGACCAAATGCCTGCAGGTCACGCCAACGATCCAGCTACAAACCGTCGAGCTCAATCCGCCGGTAAGCCTGACCTTCTACAAGCCGACTTTCATGCTCGACGTCCTGGAACGGCTCGCACCCGATGTGGGTGCGGTGAGCTACATGGACCCGGACATGGTCGTCAAATGCGACTGGACAGAAATCGAGCAATGGGTCACGCCGGATGGGGTCGCCCTGGTCGAGGACCTGAACTGGTCGATGCCTTCGCATCACCCGAAACGAGCGAGGTGGCAGGCGTTCTTCGCTGGTTATGGAGAGAAGCCTGTGCGGCCGCTGGAGAGTTACTACAACGCAGGCTTCGTCGGGGTCGCGCGGGCGCAGATCGACGTGCTGCGCGCGTGGCAGCGGATCTGCGGGATCGTTGCTGCGTACAGCGGCGGATCGCTGCAACAGCGCCGGGTCGGCGAGGCCGATCACCTCTTTCACTCGGCGGATGAAGATGCGCTGAACTTCACGTTGTCGCTTTCCACCACCCGGCTAGAAACCTTCGGGCCGGAGGCAATGGATCTCGCACCAGGCGGAAAGCACTTGTCACACGCCGTCGGGTCGTTCAAGCCATGGCAAGGGCACCACGTGCGACGAGCGCTTCAAGGCAAACCACCCAACGTAGCCGGCGAATGGTTCTATCGCTTCGCAGCAGGCCCGCTGCTGCCCTTCTCTCGTTTGAAGCTGGCAAAGCGCAGGGTGGCGATGCGGGTGGCGTTGGCTTTAGGAGCGCTCTATACGGTTGCGCTGGCGGTTAACAACGTACTTCTTGCTCGTAAGCGGCGTCCTGCCGCCAGATCCAGGCGGCAGGTCAGAGGATTTCCGGCCTTTGAAATGACTTCTTATTGAGAAGCACGTTATGGGGAAGCCGGCCGAGTTGCGCGCCAGGTCGCCCGTTTAGAATTCGCCTCGAACCGCGGGCGTAGCTCAATGGCAGAGCTGTTGCTTCCCAAGCAACTGACGAGAGTTCGATTCTCTTCGCCCGCTCCATGATTTTTTATGCAATCTAGCTGGAGGCCGCGCCAGATAAGGCTTTCGCGGTTTTCATGTGGTTCACCGGACTGTGTCACAGGCTTCTATAAACTGAACCTGGACCAGCATGAACAACACCGGCTTCCCCTTAGACCTCCTGGCTGACCAAAGCCATCGAAGGCTTGCCCTTGAGCGCATCGCTCAGGCCGACAGCTACTTGAACGACGTAGACCTACCCGAATACCTGGAGGTCGCTGGGGCGCTGTCGCGCATGGTGCTGGACTTCGCTGACCTCAGGCCCTGCGATGCCGTCAGCGAGGCCCGTGAGGTGCTGCGCCGGCTGGTCCGTGGCTCCCTGCTGTCCTGAGGTTACCCATGGCAGCTAGGAAAATCACCGGGATGCACAAGCGTGAGGGCACCAGCAACTGGGCTCTGCGCGTGATGATCCCCACCACCCTGCGTCAGGGCTTCTATGAAGGCCGTTCGTTCGTCCGGGTCAGCTTGAACACCCCCGACGAGACAATGGCCCGCACGGCGGCGCTGGGTATCCACCAGACCTACGCCGAGACGTTCGCCCGTCAACAGGCACAGCTTCAGCCGATGGTGCAGGCGGTCATCTCCCCAGCACTGGCCGATCTGTTGGCAGCGCGTGCCCGTGCCCGCATCCTTGCACTGGATGACTGTCGGCGCCGATCTCAACTTGACCCACCCTGCCGATCTCAACTTAACCCGGGAATGGGTGCCGGCGTTGTAGC
>NZ_JASJXB010000026.1:0-63782 GCF_035018885.1 Variovorax sp. LG9.2
GTGGTGGGGCAGGTGGACGGGGCCGCGGGGACGGAGCCGGCGCGGTGATGCGAGGAACAGCCGGGATCGCTGGCGGCGACGGCACGACGCCGGACGGCATCACGGGAGTGACCACCGGCGGTGCTACGGCCGCTGTGACCTGGGCGGAGATCACCGGCTTCGCTTCAGGCACATGCACATGCACAGGCACAGGCACAGGGGCCAGGGTCGCAGCGGGCGTGGACTCCGTCGCCGCCGGCTTGACCGGCATCGAGATACGTCCAGCGCTATTCGCGGGCATCGCCGCGGCGACAGGCAGGCGCCGCGTCGGAAACGCGAACGCCGCTGTCGGCGGAGCGGCAAGCAGCGTAAGTGGCGCAGTCGAAGCTGAAGCCAGGCCCGTTTCCACTGCGACCAGTCGTCGCTCCAGCAAGTCGATTCGTCGCTGCAACGCGACGATGTCAGGTTCCGGCACCGGTCCGGCTTCGGACAGTGGCACCCCTGCCTTGCTTACCCTGCCCGTCTTGGCGACGAGCGGCAAAACGATCGCGCCGATCGCGCCGATGGCGCCGAGCACGAGTGCCGCGCCCATAGATTGAAAAACCGCACCGGCCAACAGCCCGGCTAGCAAACCGACAAACCACATCCCTGAACCTCGCTCTTTTTCGGCGAGTCTACGGTCGGCTCCTGAGGGGAAAGGCTAAACCGGCGTCAGCTTGGCCACCGATAGCGCCAACCATTTCACGCCGTGACGCGGAAAGTTGATCTGCGCACGCGCGTCGTCGCCGGTGCCTTCGAGGCCCAGCACGGTGCCCTCTCCAAACTTGTTGTGGAACACCTGCATACCCGAGCGCAGGCCGTGCGACGGCGCAGTCTTTTGCGGTGGCACCGGTGGGCTGGCGAACGAATCTTTCGAGAAGCCAGCGCCGCCGACCGGACGTGACGTCGCATAGCCGCCGCCATAGCCGAACGCCGATGGCGTAAAGCCCTGATTCTTCGGCGTAAGCCACTTCAACGCGCCTTCGGGCAGCTCATCGAAGAAGCGGCTCCTGACGTTGTAGCGCGTCTGGCCGTGCAGCATGCGCGTCTGTGAGTGGCTCAGGTACAGACGTTTGCGGGCCCGGGTGATCGCGACGTACGCCAGCCGGCGTTCTTCCTCGAGGCTCTCGTAGTCGTTCATCGAGTTTTCGTGCGGAAACAGGCCCTCTTCCATGCCGGTGATGAACACGCAATCGAACTCGAGGCCCTTGGCCGCATGAACCGTCATCAGTTGCACTGCGTCTTGGCCTGTCTTGGCCTGGTTGTCGCCGGACTCCAGCGCCGCGTGCGTGAGGAATGCGGCCAGCGGACTCAGCGTTTCGCCGGTTTCCGAATCGGGCGCCAGCGGCTCATCGATAACGGGCAAATTCGGGTCGAGCCCCTGGCTGACGAGCGACTGCCGCAGCTCGTCTATCGGCAGCGCCACCGCATCGCGGCCGAAGCCTTCCTGCGTGACGAAGCTCTCGGCCGCGTTCACCAGCTCTTCCAGATTCTCGATGCGGTCGGCGCCTTCGCGGTCGGCCTTGTAATGCTCGACAAGCCCGCTGTGGTCCAGCACCAGATCGATGATCTCGCGCAGGCTGATGCCTTGCGTCTGCTCGCGCAGCACGTCGATCTTGGCGACGAAGCCGGTCAGGTTGGAGCCGGCCTTGCCGGCCACTGCACCGACCGAGTCATGCATCGACTTGCCCGCTGCACGCGCCGCGTCCTGCAATTGCTCGATGGTGCGGGCACCGATGCCGCGGGGCGGAAAGTTGACGACGCGCAGAAAGCTGGTGTCGTCATCCTTGTTTTCGAGCAGTCGCAAATACGCCAGCGCATGCTTGATTTCGGCGCGTTCGAAAAATCGCAAGCCGCCGTAGACGCGGTACGGCACGGCCGCGTTGAAGAGCGCCGTTTCGATCACGCGACTCTGCGCATTGCTGCGGTAGAGCACCGCCATCTCTTTTCGGTCGAAGCCGTCGCGCACCAGTTGGCGCATCTCTTCGACCATCCATTGCGCCTCCGCGAAATCGCTGGTCGACTCGTACACGCGCACCGGCTCGCCGGGGCCTTGGTCTGTTCGCAGGTTCTTGCCGAGCCGCTTCTTGTTGTGGCTGATCAGCTCGTTGGCCGAGTCGAGGATGTTGCTGTAGCTGCGGTAGTTCTGCTCCAACTTGACCTGGTGCGCCACATGGAACTCGCGTACGAAATCGGCCATGTTGCCGACGCGCGCGCCGCGAAACGCATAGATGCTCTGGTCGTCGTCGCCCACTGCGATCACGCTGTTGTCGCCGGGGATGAAGGTGCCGTCGACGATGTTGCCCGACAGCATCTTGATCCACGCGTATTGCAGGCGGTTGGTGTCCTGAAACTCGTCGATCAGGATGTGCCGGAAGCGCCGCTGGTAGTGCTCGCGAATCGGATCGTTGTCGCGCAGCAGCTCGTAGCTGCGCAGCATGAGTTCGCCGAAATCGACCACGCCTTCGCGCTGGCACTGCTCTTCGTAGAGCTGATACAGCTCGACCTTCTTGCGGTCGTCGTCGCTGCGCACTTCGACATCGCGTGGGCGCAAGCCGTCTTCCTTGGCGCCGGCAATGAACCATTGCGTCTGCTTGGCCGGAAAGCGCTCGTCGTCGACCGCGTACTGCTTCATCAGCCGTTTGATGGCCGAAAGCTGGTCTTGCGTGTCGAGGATCTGAAACGTCGAGGGCAGGCCGGCCAGCTTCCAGTGCGCGCGCAACAAGCGGTTGCACAGCCCGTGAAAGGTGCCGATCCACATGCCGCGCACATTCACCGGCAGCATGGCCATCAGCCGCGCGGTCATTTCCTTGGCGGCCTTGTTGGTGAAGGTGACGGCCAGGATGCCGCCCGGCGACACCTGCCCCGTCTGAAGGAGCCAGGCGATGCGCGTGGTGAGAACGCGGGTCTTACCGGAGCCGGCGCCGGCCAGGATGAGGGCATTGCCGGCCGGCAGTGCCACGGCAGCGCGTTGCTCGGGGTTGAGGTGCTGGAGCAGCGGCGATTCCGCTGATTCGGAGGCAGTCGCGAGATCGATAAACATGCCCCGATTGTAGAAACCGCAGCGTGCGGTGGTTATATGAAATGCCATCGCCCCACGTCCAAACGACCGCGTAAACTCAGACACCGGGCCCAAGTTTTTTGCGCCCGGTTTTTTGTGGGCGCCTTATTGAGGCGGATGCTGCGAAAACCGGCCGGACCAAGCGCTCGTTCGTTATTTCAAACGACCTTCACAGGAGCTTGGGACCTTAGCTATGCAGATTTTCGACTACGACAACATCCTCTTGCTTCCGCGCAAATGCCGCGTGGAAAGCCGCTCGGAATGCGACGCCAGCGTCACTCTGGGCCCCCGCAGTTTCCGCATTCCGGTGGTCCCCGCCAACATGAAGACGGTGATCGACAAGACCATCAGCCTGTGGCTCGCCAAGAACGGTTACTTCTACGTGATGCACCGCTTCGACCTCGACAACGTGCACTTCGTGAAGCACATGCACGCGCAAGGCGTCTTCGCCTCGATTTCGCTGGGCGTGAAGAAGGCCGACTACGACACCGTCGACCTGCTGGCCGCTGAGGGTCTGGTGCCCGAATACATCACGATCGACATCGCGCACGGCCATGCCGACAGCGTGAAGAACATGATCGGCTACCTGAAGCAGAAGCTGCCGAAATCGTTCGTCATTGCAGGCAACGTCGGGACCCCCGAAGCGGTGATCGATCTGGAGAATTGGGGCGCTGACGCGACCAAGGTTGGCATTGGCCCGGGCAAGGTCTGCATCACCAAGCTCAAGACCGGCTTTGGCACCGGCGGCTGGCAACTGTCGGCGTTGAAGTGGTGCGCCCGCGTCGCGACGAAACCGATCATTGCCGACGGCGGGATTCGCGACCACGGCGACATCGCCAAGAGCGTTCGCTTCGGTGCATCGATGGTCATGATCGGCTCGCTGTTCGCCGGCCACGAAGAGTCGCCCGGCAAGACGGTCGAAGTCGACGGCGCGCTTTTCAAGGAGTACTACGGCTCGGCCAGCGACTACAACAAGGGCGAGTACAAACACGTCGAAGGCAAGCGCATCCTGGAGCCGATCAAGGGCAAGCTGGCCGACACCCTGATCGAGATGGAGCAGGACGTGCAGAGCTCCATAAGTTACTCGGGCGGGCAGAAGCTGATGGACATTCGCAAGGTCAACTACGTGACCCTGGGCGGCGGGGACAACGCGGGCGAACACCTGCTGATGTAGACCACGACCGCGGCGACACGGCTCACGCGCCCAGCAACCGCGATGCGTGCTGGTGCAGACGGTGAGTCGGGTCGATCAATGCATCGAGCACGCTGAAGTGATGCAGCCCCGGCAGGATGTCGCAGACCGGCACGGTGGCTTTGCCCCATGCGTCCTGAATTAGGCGCGCTTGCGAGGCGAATGCTTCGCTTTCATCACCGCCGGCCACGGCATACAGCGTGCGCGCCTTGGGCGCAGGAAACAGCGCCGGGCTTGCGCGCTGCGCATCGACTTCGTTCAGCCGCAGCGCGTCCATCAGGAACGGCGTGTGCTGAATCGGCCGAAGGTCGTGCACGCCGGAAATCGACAGGGCGTTTCGCACCAGGTTCGTCGGCAACTTGGCGGCGACCGCGCCCCACTCACACGCCAGCAGCGTCGCCGCCAGATGGCCGCCGGCCGAGTGCCCTGCCACGGTGATGCGCGACGGGTCGCCACCGTATTCGGCGATGTGCCGCCACGTCCATTCCAGCGCGCGCACCATGCACAAGACGATGTCCGGGATGCAGACGGGGCGATCCGGCGTGCCAGGGCAGAGCGGGTAGTTCGGCATCACGACGCATGCCCCTTCGCGCGTGAAGCTCGGCGCTATGAACGAGTGGCCGCTCTTGTCGAGCGAGCGCCAATAGCCGCCGTGGATGAAGACCAGGACCGGCGCGGAGGTCCTGGCATTCGCGTCTTCGGTTGCCGGAAAGATATCGAGCGTCTCGCGCGGCCCGTTGCCATAGGGCAAGTCCAGCGTGCAAGGCTCAATGGCTCGAACCTGCTCGGATTCGGTCGTCCAGCGCGCGAGGAATTCGGCATGATCGGGCACCAGCGCACGGTTGTTGTAGACACGATCGAGCCAGGCGGGGTCTTGCAAAGTCATGCGCAGATTCTGATCGATCGCAGTAGAATTTTTCTTGCTTGTTGGGGGGGTAGCTCAGCTGGGAGAGCGCCGCGTTCGCAATGCGGAGGTCGTGAGTTCGATCCTCATCCTCTCCACCAACTCTCTTGATTTCATGCGGGTTTCCAGAGCTTTCGATCCCCTTCCCACCTTTCAACCCACCTAAAGCCAAAATACGACTGTCGAGCCCTAGCATCGGCACCGGGTGCCGACCCTCAAAACCGTCTCAGTCATTCGGCGGAGGCGTCGCTCCCAGCTCTTTCATAAGCGCGAGCGCGGCCGCGCCGCTGTCTTCCAGTGGATGTTCACGGCAAAACTTCTCGATGTACGCGTCCAGCGACGAGATCTCGATGTCTTGCATGATCTGATGACGTTGGTTGTAAACGTTGTACGCCGACATATATCCGCGCACGAACGAAACGGCATATTGCCGCTGGTAGGCGAGCACGGGCTGCGCTAGATAGTCGCCGCAAGAGAGGACGTACTGAAACTTGAACGGCCGAGCGCTAGCGCAGATGGGGAGGCTGAGGCAAAGCGAAAGCGCAGCTGCAGCGAAGATCCTGGGGGCTGTCACCATTTTCTCTCCTCTTGATTTGAACTCAATCGTAGAGGACAAAGGCTTTGCTGCTCACGTTGCTTTGAAGCGCTCGCCGCTCACGATCCGCACCCGGTGCGGATCGTGGGTAGACAACCCTTAGCGTCGGTCCCGCCAGTTTAGTGTTCGCTGGTACTTCGTCACAGCCTGGTATGAGGTTCCGACCAGCCTCGCGCGCGGGCGATGTGTCACTTCAGCTGCCCTGTGCTGAATGTGTGGCGACGCAATCACTCGATCGATATCGCGGCCGTACGCGGCATCACTTTCGCGTCCGGGGCGTCCATGTCGGGCGCCGCCGCCAGAGCGCATTTACCGTGTCGACCTGTTTACTCGTCACGCGAAACAAGCGCGCCCAGAGCCCTCGCGCAGGGGGCTTCGCTGGTGCAGGTGCTCGGTCTTCGATGCTCATAAGGGTGCCGGCTTGGAAATGGATGAACTTCGTACGACGTCCCTTTCCGTGATGCAGGACGACGCACACGTCGCGAGCCAGACAACTCCACAACTCAGGGGAACAACGCCCTCGCACGATAAGAGGGCGCCAGCCCCTGCGTCCGGAACCCTTTGCGTAACCTTAGCGTCGCTGCGACCCTTGTGGAAACCTTGGGGTCCGCACCCGGTGCGGACCCTCCCGCGCTCAGGTCATGGGACGACAACCCTTGCCGTAACCTTGACGTCTTTCCTCTGCGTGGATTGGCTGGCCGTAACCCCGCACCTGGTGCGGAGTTAATTTAGCGGCGCATCCGTCTCCCTGTCAAAGCTTGAGGCGCTCACTGCCAACGATCTGCCCCGCGACGATTCCCTCGAACGTCGCCTCGCCAAGAATCTCCAGGATCTTCTCTTTGTTCCGCAACAGCGCCGGGACCATCACCGGCCGAGGCGGCATCTTGCTTGTCCCCAGCTCGTGATAGATCATCTTTTCGTCCGTGCTGCCGATGATTGCGGTCGAGCCCTCCACCTCGTGCCCGATGCTGTTGCGCAGCGCGCCCGTGGCCAGCAGCGGCGCGTCGGCGGGATAGCCGGCTGAGGCTTTCGCAGCCTCGGTGCTGTCAGCCAATGGCGCCCACGCATCGAACGGCCCGATCGCCGTTTGATAGGTGCCGATCTCTTCCTTGGCGGCCTCTTCGACGAGCCGGGCGCAGTGTTCAAGTGCACTGTGCTCGACGGCTCTCATTAAACCGGTTGCGCCGGCCAGGTGCGCCGCCAAGGCTGCCATCGATTCAAAGTTGCGCATGGTCAGAGCACCGGGTTCGGTGGTCCGGGCTCATCGCCGACACCACGCGTTAGATCGTTTCCGAAGTCGGGCACTTCCGCGCCGGTTCCCAGTGCGAGCCGCGTCTTCTCCAAGCTCTCGATGCGACCGATCAGCTTGTCGATGATGGCGTGATAGTCCCTGACCTTGCGTCTTCGGGACTCGCTCGGAACAGCAGCGCCGCCGCCATCGTTTTCCATGACCTCCTCAAGCTCGGGCTGGCCAGCCGCGGCAGCCTCCGCAGCGAGTGCGCGGCCGACCATGATCCGCGTCAGGCGCAATTCATGATCGACAGCGCCTAGGTTGAGCGAATCGTGCTCGACCTGTTCCTCAGGGCTCAGCCGCTTTCGATAGATGCCGTGCGACACGGCGTTGCTATTCCCCTCCGGAGCACCCGCCATGCCGCCGTGCTGCCGACAGCGGCCGTTCGCGCAGGTGAACCGGTTTGCACAAGGCACGCCAGAACGGGTCTTGGCCCCGCATGGCGGGCGGGCATGGGTTTGATTTTCAGATTCAGAGTTTTTCATGACAGTCTCCAATTCACCATGGCATCAGCATCAAGCCGTTGCGCTTCATGGTCGCCAGGCAATCAAGGCCATTGATTCGGCCCACGTAGTCGGAGACCAGCTCGTCAGAGCGACGAGCCTCCCCCAGCAGCCGCACGGCGTGCTTTTCGAACACCGTGCCGATCGCCTCCAATTCGGTGAGGCCGACCTTCATGGCCGCAAGCCCGAGAGTCGGAGCGCTCTCGCTGAGCGGATTACTCAACATGGTCGTGTTTGCCGCCTCCATGAGCGCCACCATCTTTTTGCCGTGCGCACTGATCTCGTCGAGTGCGGAACTGAAGGCCTGCAAATCGGCTTGTGTGCGGTACTTCATCATCCGCCCCGCGACATATCGAACTGGCGCAACGACATGCTGCCGTCGAAAGTACGCCCGCCCGTGCTCGGTCGCGAAAGTTCGCCGGCGATGTGCCGCGACGACGCCTCACCGACCTTGCGGCCGTCCATGGTCAAAGTCGTGTTCACCTGGATGGGTTGGTTCGTCCGGTGGCGAATGTTCGGATTGCCGAAAGCCGCACCGCCGCCGTTCTCACCGAAGCCGGCCGACTTGGCTTCGCCGCCCTTGGTCGGTCCTTCGATGGCGTTGATCGCGGCCTGTGCGTCCTTGGAACCGAAGAAAGCGAAGATGTGCGCGATGGCGCTGCCGATCTTGTCGGCTGCTTTGGTGCCTTCGATGCATGAGGAAATGAACGAGCCCACGGCATAGCCGCCGATCGCGGCAGCCAACAGGCCGACAGCAGGGCCGGCCCGCCCGAGAGCGCCGACCAACCCGCCACCCGCTCCGCCTGGTCCTCCAAGCACAGTACCGAGACCGCCGAAGCCGACTTTGAGAATCGTCAGCGCGCCACCAATGGCCATCGCACCTGAGAGAGCCGTGAAGCCCAGCACGAGACCCTTGGTCATATCCGGATTGGCGCGAGACCAAGCACCGAGACCATTCAAGCCTTTGGCCAACTGATTGAGCGCCGGCACCAGCACGGGCACCACGTTCATCATCAGAGAGGTCTCGAAGTTCACCCAACTCGCTGACAGTGCTCGTCGTGCCGTGGCCGGATCTTTGGTGATCGCCTGTTGGTAGGCGTCGGCCGGCGACATCACGCCTTCGATCAGCTTTTGATCCCGCTCGAAGTTTTTACGCTTGACGTAGTACTCGCCCAGGATCGAGCCGGCGAGTTGATTACCGCGCGTGGCTTCGTTGATGATCTGAAGCACGCGGGACTCGGTTTTTTCGAGCTTGTGCGCGGTCAGATACGCATCGATGCCTTCGAAGCGCTTCTTGGCCCACTCGAACGAATTGGACGCGGCGAGTTCGCTGTCTTTGAGCGGCCCGACCACCGTCCCGCGGCCGCTCGTCTTCAGTGCACCGCCTTCGCCGAGCCATCCGAGTTCGCTCAGAAGCGGCAGTGACTTGCGATTGACAAAACCCTGATTGGTGAAGCGGTAGAGCGCGGACATCATTGGCCCGACACCGCGCGAGCCACCGCCCCCGCCTGCCTTGCCGGCTGCCTCTTGCATCAACGTCGGGAGAACTTTGTAAGCGAAGTCATCGCTCATTGCGAACTTGGCTTGTCGCGAGTACTGAAACACGCTCTGGAATTGGTCGGGCGTGACGCGGCCTTGCGTGGCCATGATGACCCGCGTCATCAAGTCGGCCTGACGTTCGAGCTTGGCCTGGTCGCTGACTGCGCCACGCACGTCCAATGCCTTCGCAGCGCTGTACGCCAGATCGATCGACCCTGCGCTCAGTTTGTGCTCGCTCGACGCGGCGAGGATCGTCTGCATGCGCTGCATCATCGGAAGCAACGTGATCGCCTCGTTCATGTCACCTGTGACGTTCCGGAGGTCGAGGATTGACTTCAGATTGCCGGTGGCTGTCGTCGTCATGTTCTCGCCGGCAAGCTTCCACGCCGCAGCGGCAGACTGTGCGACCTCGACATGCGACATACCTGCCGTGTTCATGCGCAGAAGCTGCGAGGTGTACTCCTCTGCCGGCTTGATCATTGAAGTGACCATCTTCATGCCGGCAATGCCGGTGGTCGCCATCGCGCCGCCGAAAAGAAGCATCTTCTTGTTGAGGGCGCCGATCTCACCGTCGGCGCGCGACAGGTGCTGACTCAGCGCAGAAAAAATGACCGCCGCATTGCTCTGCACTTTCAGAGCAACGGCGACTTCCCAGGCTTGGAAACTCATGGCGTGCTCCTCAGACGGCGAAGCCGTAGCCAAGAGCCCACGTCACCCAGGCTTGCGGAATCTTCGCGATGCCGCTGGCCACGGGTGCGGTAGTGCCGTCGGGAAACGTGATCGTCGCGCCCCATGCGCCGACAGTAGGGACTGTCATGCGGACCACGCGAGCCGCTGGCCAGGGTTGGTTGGCCAACACGGTCCAGTTCAATCGAAGGCACAGATCGACGTCCTCGGGATTGACTGCGCCAATGCCGCCCACGAGGGAGACGCTGGCGCTGCTTGGAAGGGGAAGAGTCACGGTGCAGGTAGAGCCGAGGCCCGAGTTCATTTGGATAGTGGTCATGTCGTTCTCTCAAAAAATTTAATGCCAGTCGGCAACAAGACGGACGCATTCAGGTGCGGTGATCAGCATCGCGGTCGACGTATCGAGGACACGCTGCGCGGTGGCAATGACTTCGGGGCTCAAGGCCTTGCGGAAGTCGCGCATGGCTTGCAGGTAGTCCTCGCGTGCCTGATTCGCTGCGTTGATGGCAGCGACGTGCGTGTGAGCGCCGAGCACCGGATGACCGCCGCTCGTCATCAGTTCACGTTCGCGATCAAGGCCTGGAAGCGTCAGGTGTTGCAAGGTGCGGATCTTCTGGTACAGCTCGCCGGCTTCTTTTTGCAGTGCCATCTGCTTGTCGTAGTCAAAGAACTCGCCAGTGGCGCGCACTGCCTGCAGCTTCAGGTTGTGGGCTTGCTGCAGCTTGGTGAGGCGCGCCTCTGCTTGGCTGCGACGGTCGCCGATGTCTGTGATCAGCGTCTCCCAGGCCGTTGCATGCGCGTCTCTTCGCGCTTGTGCCGCGTCGAAGGTCGGGGCTTCTTGGTCAATCGTTTTGGTCATTACTTGGCTCCTTGAGCGGGTTGGTAGGTCGGCACGTTGCCGCGACGGATTTCGGCGCGGGCAGCGGCGTATTGCTGAGGCGTCATTTCTGTCGCGGAGGTTGGAATGGGCGCAGCGGGTGCGGGCGTGGTTTTGGTCATCGTTGTCCTTGGTGTGAAGTGCCGGATCGGCTGGGAAAACTGGCGCGCGTCGCTCCGACCGGCCTTGATGCGCGCGCTCAAGGCCAGGGTGCGGACGTTCGCAATCGAGTTGCTGCGATGGTTCTTGCTCATGCAATCACCGCGAAGCAGCACACCACCGCGTTCGGAAAGATGGGTATTTGGGTGGGATAGGCAGCGCGAGGGCTCAAAGCGAGCGTCAGGCCTAGAACCAAGGCGGAGAAGGGGACCGCCACAGCCGGCTCCGGTCGTGTCCGGGTCCGGCGGTCACCGTCTTTTTCCTCACTAGGGAGAGTAGGGACAGTCATCCCATTTAGACCGTATTGCGCGCGCGCGTGTAGACGTCCAAATGCTGGAACCCTCCCTACCCTCCCTAGTTGGTCAAAAACTCGCATGGAAGCGCCTCATTTCTTGTTCGGTGAGGCGAATGCCGGCATAGCGGACGACGCTGACTTTCTTCTTGAAGACGCCGGGCAAGGTCGTAAGCCGGGAGCCCCAAGTCGTCTGGCTTGGCGCGTGCTCGCCGCGAGCCTTCTTCCAGGCGCCGAAGCTGGCGTAGAGGTCCGAAGCTCGGCATTCCCCTTCGCGCTCGCAGCATTCGCTCATCCACAGCGCGAGGTCGTCGTGGTCAGCCATGTACTCGTGCGAGGCATCCCGAACGCTGGTCGGCACGCACAACCCGTCAGAGCTCCACTTGATGGCGCCCTCGACGATCCAGGCAAGGATGGCGGGCGCTTCAGCCTTGAGCTTGTCCAGCATGTACGGGTCGCGGTCGGCGCCCTTGAAGCTGGCATTGAACGGCACCAACAACATGCGCCGCGCCATGGCCGGGTCGCCACCGCGAAGACGTGGCTTGAAGTTGCCAACGATGACGTGCTTCTGGCTCATTGCGAACTCGAAAAAATCGCCGCGCATGAACCGGGCAGTTAGAACGCTGTCGCCGGTCAGTTCTTTAATCAGCGACTCATTGAAGAAGCTGCTCTCGTCGAGTTCGGAACTGACAGCCAGACGCTTGCCGCGAAGTTGTGCGAGTTCGGTCGGATGTCGATCGCCCTTGGACTGCATCAGCGCGCTCGCAGGCAGCTTCAACGCGTAGGTGCCACCCAACCACTGCACCAAGTCAATCAAGACGCTCTTGCCGTTCGCGCCGAGTCCGTAGAAGAAATGCACCACCTGTTCGCGGCGATCGCCAGTGAGCCAGTAGCCCATCGAGCGCTGCATGAACTCGATCAGCTCGGCATCCATGAACACTTGATCAAGAAATCGGTGCCAGGTAGGGCACGAGCCGGCCATGGGGGCAACGCGGGCGGCCTGTGTGACGTACTCTACGCCGCGTTTGCTTAGCGCACCGGTACGCAGGTTGACGATTCCGCCCGGCGTGTTGAGCACCATCGGGTCAGCGTCCCACGCAGTGGCCGGCACAACGATGCGCTGGTCGGTCTGCGCCAGCGACACGATGGCGTTGACTGTGCGGCCGGAGGCTATTTTCTTGCCCTCGCCGTCGTCGTCACATCGAAGGGCCGTCTCGGCTGCAATCTGTTTCGCCAGGCTGAAGCGCTTGAGCTTTTCGTCGCGGGTCCAGATCACGCCGTCGTCGACCATGTACCCGAGGCCGGGGCTCCAGCGATATTCGCTCTGCCCGCGGTCGACAAACTCCAACGCCATCGAAAGTTCGCTGAAGTCAGGCGGCATCACGTCGCCGATGACGTCGGGAAGGTCAGCGTCCATGTGATCGGCTTCATGCATCGGACGGGGCAACGATGTGGCGCGGGTGGCGAGTTGTTGAACGACATCGGCGGCCATCACGGAGCCCTCGCGAGATCGTTCAAGTCCCAGCCCACCTGCTCCGGAATGAGCACGCGAGCCTCACGGTCGGCGGCAGCCCAGCGATTGCCGCAGGCATAGGCGGCCTTGATGCCCGCTGGATCGTTGTCGCCGCCGACAAAGAGTTGCCGCACGCCTGCCAACACGGGGAAGCTGGTGAGGTTGCCGGCGTCGATCACGGACCATATTGCCTCTACTGCGTGGGCGAGGCTCAAGGCTGATTCGATGCCCTCCGCGATGCCCAGGACCGCGCCGACGTGCTCGTCAGGCCACAGACGAATGACGCCTTCAGCCTTGCGGTGGTCCTTAAGCAGCATGCGCGCTGGTTCGACGTCGGCCTTGTCGCCGTTCGGCTTGATCCAGGTCCGGTGCAAGCTCAACGGCTCGCGGGTGTGAACGTGCGTGATCAGTCCGACCAGCGCCGCACCGACATAGCCGCTCGGATGCTTCAGCTCCGGCAGCCAGCGCAGATGCGTGCCTTTCGGCGGCACGACACACGAACGAGCCTCAAGGTAGGCCAGTGCGGCGCCGGAAAGCGGCTTGGTGGCGCCCCACAGCGCGCGGCCCCAATCTGTGAGGGTGTTGTGCTTAAGCGCCGCTACGGGCCGGCAAACGGCCTTGCCGGGGCGCTGTGTTGCGCCACGGTCCGGACGGTTGGTTTCGACGAAGTTGCAGCGAAAGCAATGAGCCACGCCCTTGCCTTCGTCGTCGACCGTCACGCCCAACGCCTTGTCGCGGCCGTCGCGGTCGCATGCCGGGCAGCGTGTGCGGTAGTTTCCCACCGGGAAGTCGGACCAAGTGATCATTCCGCCGCCTCAAATTCATGAAGGACGTACAAAGCTGATCCGGAGTGGCTATAGCCGTCGCGATCAACCAGCGTCACGCGCACTGTCTGGATGTTGAAGCCGAACTTGTCGCGCAGCTCCTTGATGCGAGCGGGAGCCTGATAGCAGCCAAGCCGTCGAAGGTCGTAGCTGGTCTGCGGCCGCAAGCGGAGCGCTTCAATGATGCGGAGCCGTTGAGCTCTGCCCGCGGTGGACTTTGATCCCAAGATCGCGGTACGATCGTGCTGCTGATTTGTGATTTCGAGAGGCCCGTTGTTGACGCAGCGGGCTTTCTCATTTGGGGCGTTAAGCATTGCGCCCTCCGGTCATCTGGTCGATCCAGGCTTCGAGCGCATCGAGTGACGACAGCGCTTTAGTCAGTGACCACTTGGTCACGATGTACTCGGGCTGACCGCGGTCGTCTTTGAGGTTGTGGACCACAACACCGGACAGTGCAGCGCGGGCTTGCAGCGTGGTGAAGCGCTTGAGGTCGGCGCTCATGCGGAGACTCCGGCGAGGTACTCGCGAAGTGCGCCGACATTCCAGCGGGTACAGCCTTGGCCAATGGTGACCGGGCGGGGAATTTTGTTGAGTCGCGACCAGCGCCAGACGCTGGGGATAGAGCCGCCAAGCAAGGGGGCTACGACACGAACGTCGACGTGCGCAGAGTCCGGAAGACTATCGAAGCCAACCAGCGCTGCGGATCGCTGATTGGTATTTCCTGTGTGTTGCATCGCTTGCACCTATTTGATTTGGTGAAGCAATGGTCTTTCTGGCTCTGAAACTTAGCGCGCTAGGTTTGCCTTAAGTTTCATACGCAACGCCGAAGCCGAAACTCCGTACTTGGCTCTCATTCGCGACCTGGCATCGCGCTCACTGTTGCCTGCGGACATCTTCTCGTTAAGTTCTGCTCGGCACGCTTCAGCCGAAGGAAGCTTTCTGTCCCTTGGGCCCTTTGCAGCATTTGATCGGGTCTCTCTGTCGGTCTGTGCCTTCGCGGCCAACGGCGTGAGGGTGGAGGTGGTGTCGCGCTGCTCGAACTGCGCCATCCGTTCGCGCCAGATCGGCGATCGATTTCCGTTCTCGTCGAGGTGCTCTATCAGATAGCGCGCAAGAGCGAGCAGCTTGCTCTCAGACGGATGCTCCCGAAAGAGGCGCGCGCCCGCCGCTGTCGTCGATTTGACTGGCGATGCGAGGTCGTCGCCAAGCTCTACGAAGCGAACATCCTCGACAGCGGCGGCGTCAAAACCGAGGGCGCTCACAGCGATCCAATAGGGCATGGAACGCTGGATGATGAGTCGTACTTGTCTGTCCGCCCCCGCTTCGCAAATGAGGAACGCAGGCAATCGGTCCCGAACGCGTGATTGGCGTCGCTCAGTCATCGACAAACCCGTTAGTCACTTTCGTCTTTCGCACGAGCAACCGCTTGCGCAGCGCCGTGCGCGTGCGTGCAAGGTGCGTGAGGGTTTCCTCGGCGCGATAGCGTGGGCGCCGTCTCTGCGCGGTCTCAGCGGATTTCATCGATGCCTTTCTCATGAACCAGCGTTGCGAGCTGATCCGACAAAAAGCTAACCATGCCGCGAGCCATCGTAGGCCGTGCGGCGCATTCGCCGGTTATGTCGGTGACGTAGGTCCCGCCCTTGAACGTGCAGCCGAAAGCCATGCCGGTGACCGCTCCGGCTTTGGCGAACGTGAGCAGTTGTTCGAGTGCCGCAACCGTGTCGGCGCTGACCGGCGCCCGTTTTGGCACAAGGCGCAAGACCGGGCGCTCGGAAATCTGATCCGGTCGACGGGTTCGATGTTTGAGCATGAGCGTGTCGTCAGATGTAGGGATCGAACGCATCGTGAATGCCCTGGATCTTCTCCAGCGCGCACTGTAGAAGGCGACCCTGCGGCTCACCTGCATCTCCAAAGGATGGAAGAGCCATTGCGCCTTCGATCAATGCGACAACATCGAACAACGCGTTCGAGGCTGTGAGAGCGACTTTGGTAAGGGGCTGGCAGGTGTTCGGATTAGACATTTGCGACCTCCCGCCCATTGATCAGCTCAAGCAGAGCGGGCACATGCTTTGGACCGTCTTTGCCTGAAAGAAGTATGTTGCCGAGGGCGTCCGTGATCCGGAGGGCCTGCAAGAGCAGTGTGCGACGCTTGATCTCCAAAACCTCCACGGGGTAGTTGAGCGCAGCGACGATCAGCGTGTGCAATTCGAACGCGATGCCCGCAACTGAGCCTTCCACCATGCCCTCCTTCAGAGTCTTGTCGCTCAACAGCTCGTTTTTTGCCATGTTGGAAGCGATGCCTGCCAAGCATTCGGAGTGGATGTTGTCGACCTCATCTTTCAGTTCATAGACCGCTTCTGTTAGAGCGGCGATTGCTTCGCTCGCGGCGCGTACGGGCTCGTACCAAAACTTGGTTTCTACGGAAGAGATAATTGCGATAGCCATGATTTGCAGTCCTTTATGTTTGCAAGTGGTGGTCAGGTCGGGCTCGTGATTTCAGCACTTGCCCGGCCGTCTTTTTTGCCTCAGATGAGGTGGTAACCGTTACCACCTTCCGCCCTAAGACGCGGCGATTTTTCAGTTCTGGTCAACATGATCTCTTCGATGCGGCGCACCGCGGGCGAAATGATCTCGCTCTCCTCGCGATTCAGCTTCAGAACACACGTAGACCTCGGCACGCGGCCAACGATCAGCAGCGCTTGTCCGGGCTGGCGGTATCGATTCTGGGAGACGATGCCTTCGGCGATTGATCGCTCGGTCGTCCAGCTCAACCCAAGACGATTTGCGGCGTAGCAGCCGCGGTAAACGGTGATGGTCGCAGGCATGGCTTCAAGCGCTTTCCGCTCGTCATTGGTCATCATGACGTCTAGTTCGTTTCGGCCTGCAGTGCGAAAGAGCTTGCCCAGGTCAAGACGGAAGGCGGCAACGTTGTCGCAGCCCGACCATTCGTCTCCGAGCACCCGCCACCAATCCAGGCCATTCAAATGCGGCCTGAGCGACATCACAGTACCGAGTCTTGAGTAGGAATCTGCGAGCCGAAGGTCATTCATCGCCGCTTCGGCCGTCGAGGCTTTTTCTACCGATGGCCGCTTCATTACTTTGGCTCCTTCGCCTTGTCGATGCGATCACGCACCCATGGCGCACCGCCAAGACGCTTCAGCTTTTCCTTCTGCGGCTCGGTCATCTTGATGGAAATCGGCGTCATTGCCTCGCTCAAAAGCTTGGGCTTTCGCCCCTGCCCTCGCCCCGCGCCACCTCGTCCAGACAGTTTGTTTTCCATTGATTGATGGTAATACCATATTTCAATTAACGCAAGCACAAAGATCGGAGTTTTCTAGCTATCTTTAAACGCTGTAGCGAGGGCTCGGGACACCCCGTCTAGAGGCCAGGCAGCGATTTGTCTCGACCGTGCGTCCCATGAGCTTTGAATGCCGATGGCTGCGTAGTCAAACTCTTTTCCGTCAACCGAGAACCAGAGTCCAAACACCGGGCCGCCGCTCGTACCAACAACACTATCGATGCTCGCTGCTGCAAGCACCTCGCTGTCGATGACTCCAAAGTGACGGCGAAAGCCATTTCGCAAAATCGGCGCAACATCTGTATCTGCAATGCCCAGGGCGGGAATTGCAAAAAGAGTCTGCGAAAGATGTCCTAAACCGATGGCGCTTTTTTCCTTCGGCACGCCAAGCACAAGAAGCATTCCGCAGGGTCGCTCAGCCAAGCGGATGAAGTCCGCGCCCAGATCCAACGGCACCACACCGTTAACTTGCAGCGCGCGCGTATGGAAGCCGTGCAACCGAAAAGCCGCAAGGTCTGCACCGCCCGGTTCGAGTTGCTCATACGCCACTACCCACTCGTCCAGCCGCCCATCGAAAGGCAAAGTCTTTGGGTGAACACCTCCGGCGAAAGAGTCGCCAAGTTGCCACGACAAAGAATGCAGACCCCCTGTATCGACCGCTTGCTTGAGGTCTGCAATATTGTGGCCAGCCGTCGTCAAGTACCACTGTTCAGGCGAGCAAAAAATGAACGCCGAGTAGCTTGTCTTAAGGACGTCGCCGTTCGGCCATCTACCCATAACCACCAAACTAACGTAGTGGCGGGCAAACACCGTGGCCAAGCCGTCACGCTTGCCAGCCTGAAGCAATTTGGAGTCGTACATGTTGTCCTAGCTCAAGCTGCAGTGTTTGATAGGCTCAGGTCTGCTTTCGCATCCGTCGCAACGCGGTCGCAAAAGTCTGCCCATTCGGCCATCATCTTGGTGCGCTTCTCGAACAGGTCACCACGTCGATAAGCGGCCTCGACCTGGTTCTCTATGACGTGCGCCAGCGCCATTTCCGAGACTTCGTTCGGATAGTTCGTGCTCTCGCTGATCCAGTCCTTGAACGTCGATCGGAAGCCATGCGGCACTGCGGGCACTTTCATGCGGCGCATCACTGCGACGAGCGCCATGTCCGAAAGCATTCCGCCGCGAGGAGCCGGGAACACAAGCTCAATGTTGGCCATCTTTGGGAGGGCTTCGAGCAGCGCGACCGCTTGCGGCGACAGTGGGACTCTGTGCTCCTTGTGCGCCTTCATGCGTTCGGCCGGCACCCTCCAAACCGCTGCATCGAGGTCGATCTCGGACCACAATGCCCCGCGAACCTCGCCAGAGCGTGAGGCGCACAAGATACCGAACTCAAGCGCCTTGGCCGCCAACCCGGCCTGCGCGCGAAGGCGAGTCATGAAAGCGCCCATTTCGTGAGCGGGCAAGGCGGCGTACTTCTTGGCCTTCATCTTGATCAGCTTCGCCGGGTTCAGCAAAGTCTTGTCCATGCCGGCCCAGCGCGCCGGGTTCAACTCTTCAGGTCGGTATTTCTGCTGCATCGCATAGGCCAGCACCGACTCAATGCGGCCGCGCAGTCGGGAAGCTGTCTCTGTTTTCTTGTTCCAGATCGGCCGCAGTACGTCCAGGACGTGTTCACGGCTCACATCGCGCACGAGCAGCGAGCCCAGCACTGGATATGCGAAGGTCTTGAGCGTGTTCGTCCACTGCTGCCGATGCTTGGCATTGCGCCAGCCTTCGCCGTGGGCCTCGATGTAGGCCTCGGCAACCTGCTGGAATGTCTTTTCGGTGGCCGACTTGGCGCGCATCGCGCTCTTGGCTTCACGCCGAGCCAGGATGGGGTCGACGCCACTGTCGAGTTTTTGGCGCTCCTCCCGAGCGCGCTGTCGAGCATCGGCGAGCGTCACCGCCGGGTAACCGCCCAATCCCATCTCGCGACGCTTGCCGGCGACAGGGTATCTGAGGAGCCAGCTGCGGGCTTGCTCAGAGAGGATGTGCAGGCCCAGGCCGGGTACGCCGCCAACAAAGTGCAGCCCGGGCTTCGACAGTCGTTTAACCTCAAGGGGGCTCATCTCAGGAGCTTTGCGGGGCATGTTTTCATCCTTTCGCCGCTGCAGGTGGGAACGGCGAGATAATTCCCCCCTTCCTTCCCACCTACGTTTATGCGATTGGATGATATTGGGTGATACGCAGAAATACAAGTGTGCCGCCGTTCACCAATGAATTTCTCAGGAAAAATGCCTTTTCTGATTTG
The DNA here is from genome assembly GCF_035018885.1 of Variovorax sp. LG9.2. Taxonomy (NCBI): domain Bacteria; kingdom Pseudomonadati; phylum Pseudomonadota; class Betaproteobacteria; order Burkholderiales; family Comamonadaceae; genus Variovorax; species Variovorax sp. LG9.2. Next base: position 19,032 of record NZ_JASJXB010000026.1, read on the forward strand.
GGGTGATACGGCCTAGAGTTCGGCGGAGGCGGACATCCTCTCCACCAACATTCCCTTCAAACCGAACCGCTCGGGCACTGGCCTTCAACGTGCCCGCTGAACCGGTTGCGCTTTTCGACAACGAATCGGAGACAACATGACTCACAACACCTCCCCCGCCAAAGTAGCCCTCGTCATCGGCGCAGGCGATTCCACCGGTGGCGCCATTGCCAAACGCTTTGCAGCGGGCGGCTATACGGCGTGCATGACGCGGCGCGATTCGGAAAAGCTCAAGCCGCTGATCGAAGGCATCGAGGCAACCGGCGGCAAGGCGCATGGCTTTGGCTCCGATGCGCGCAAGGAAGAAGAAGTGATCGCGCTGTTCGACACCATCGAACGCGACATCGGGCCGGTCGAGGTGCTGGTCTTCAACATCGGCGCCAACGTACCGACACCGGTGGTCGACGAGACCGCGCGCAAGTACTACAAGATCTGGGAGATGGCCTGCTTCGGCGGCTTCTTGAACGGCCGTGAAGCCGCGCGGCGCATGAGCGAGCGCGGGCGTGGGACGATCATCTTCACCGGCGCGACCGCCGCATTGCGCGGCTCGGCCAACTTCGCGGCGTTCGCTGGCGCCAAGCACGCGTTGCGTGCGTTGTCGCAGAGCATGGCGCGCGAGCTGGGGCCGAAGAACATCCATGTCGCGCACGTCGTGGTCGATGGCGCCATCGACACCGAGTTCATCCGCACCAACTTCCCCGAGAAGTACGCGACCAAAGACCAGGACGGCATCCTGAACCCGGATCACATCGCCGAGAACTACTGGTTCCTGCACACGCAGCCACGCGACGCGTGGACCTACGAACTCGACCTGCGGCCCTGGAACGAGCGCTGGTAACTCACGCCACTTGCAACGCGGCCGCTGGCCGAGGTCGCGCCCTTAGCCGATCGTCATCAAGGTCGCGTTGCCACCCGCAGCCGCGGTGTTCACGCTCAACGCGCGTTCGACCACCAGGCTTTCAAGCGCGATGCCGACTGCGCCATGCGTCAGCGACCTGACGCCGACGATCGGCCCTGCGCGTCCTGCCAACGCCTGATTGATCTGCTTCAACGACGCAGCATCTCCATGGTGAAGCACCGCATCGAACATCACCGTATCGGCACGCCAGTCTTGCGCCATGACGATCGACTGCTGCACTGCAGGCGGTAGCGAGGCACGCAACCTTTCGACATGCGATCCGGCTGGCCAGACGGCCGTGCTGCCAACTGCAAACACGGCGGCGAGTTGCACCATGCGGTCGGCATCATCCTCGGCCAGGCACAACACGGCCTCGCGCGGCAGCAGCGTGTAGACGTTGCGCTCACCGGTCGGGCCGACCAGCGTGCGGGCATAGCCGCTGCGCGACAGGCCGGCGAAACGTCGGCATTGCGCAGCAAGCGATTCGCGACCCTCGCGCTGCGCCCAAGCCACGAGTGCCTTCATCGCCACACTCGACCCGCCGTCCGCCGAGCCATCGCTTTCATCGACCGCAACTGCATTGCCCGGACCCGCATCCGCCATCGCGCGCGCCATCACATCGTCCGGCCGTGCCGCCAGCATCCGGTACATGTACAACGGACCGCCCGCCTTCGGTCCCGTTCCCGACAACCCCTCGCCACCAAAAGGCTGCACGCCGACCACCGCGCCGACGATATTCCGGTTCACATAAACATTGCCCACCTTGGCCTGCTCGACCACTTGCGCGATCGTCTCGTCGATGCGCGTGTGCACACCCAGCGTCAATCCATAGCCGGTGCCGTTGATCCGGGCGATAAGCGCACCGAGATCGCGGCGCCGGTAGCGCACGACGTGCAGCACCGGCCCGAAAACCTCGCGCTGCAGCTCCGACAAGCTGTCGAGCTCGATCAGCGTCGGCACGACAAAAGTACCGTGCTGCGTCGCGTGATCGATGTCGCGCGCTGCACGGAACACCTTGCGGCCACGTGCCTCCATCGCAGCGACATGGCGCTCGATGCCACCACGCGCCTCGGCGTCGATCACCGGGCCGACATCGACTGCGAGGGTCGCCGGATTGCCGATGCGGCTCTCGGCCATCGCGCCCTTCAGCATCTCGATCACGCGGTCGGCCACCTCCTCCTGCACGCACAGCACGCGCAGCGCCGAGCAACGCTGGCCGGCACTGTCAAAGGCCGATGCCACCACGTCGACGACAACCTGTTCCACCAACGCGGACGAGTCGACGATCATCGCGTTCTGACCGCCGGTCTCTGCGATGAACGGCACGCTGCGCCCATCGACGCCGAGCCGTCGTGACAAGGTCTTTTGCAGGAGGCGTGCCACCTCGGTCGATCCAGTGAACATGACGCCCTGCATGCGCGCGTCGCCGACCAGCGCGGCGCCGACCGTCTCGCCTCGTCCCGGCAGCAACTGCACTGCAGCGCGCGGCACGCCGGCACGCCACAGCAACCGCACGGCTTCGGCAGCGATCAGTGGCGTTTGCTCTGCCGGTTTGGCGAGCACCGGATTACCAGCTGCCAACGCCGCGGCGATCTGCCCGACGAAGATGGCGAGCGGAAAATTCCACGGGCTGATGCACACCATCGGACCCAACGGCCGGTGCGTCTCGACGGCGAAGTCGGTACGCGCTTGCGCCGCGTAGAAGCGCAGGAAGTCGACGGCCTCGCGCACTTCGGCGATGCCGTTGGCGTAAGTCTTGCCGGCCTCGCGGGCTAGCAAGCCAAGCAGGCGCGGCATCTGTTCTTGCAGCAGATCGGCAGCACGATCGAGCTGAGATGCACGTTCGGCAGGGGGCGTTATGGCCCACATCGGCGCGAAGGCTTCCGCGTCGGCGACGGCAGCTTCCACGTCGGCCAGGGTCGCTTCCTGCACATGACCGATGACATCGCGGAGGTCGGCGGGGTTGCAGACCGCTTCGGCCGGCGCGCGCGGCGAGGCATAGGCGCCAGAGGCCAGCAATGGACCAGCGGCCCAAGCCTCAGACGCACTCCGGGTCAGTGCCTCGCGCAGCGCGCGCAGCCGATCGTCGTTGCCAAGATCGAGCCCGCGCGAGTTGGCCCGCGCTGCACCATACAAAGCCGCCGGTAGCGCTATCGAAGGATGCGGCAAGCCAACCGCGCCCTCGCTCTTCGCGATCTGCTCGACGGTCGCAACCGGGTCTTCCACCAGCACGTCGATGGCGATCGTCGGATCGGCAATGCGATTAACGAAGGAGGTGTTGGCGCCGTTCTCCAGAAGCCGTCGAACCAGATAGGCCAGCAGCGTTTCATGCGTGCCGACCGGCGCATAGATGCGGCAAGGACGATTCAGCTTGCCGAGTTCGATGGCACCGACCACCTGCTCGTAAAGCGGCTCCCCCATGCCGTGCAGACACTGGAATTCATACTGCCCCGGCAGGTACGTCGACGGGTTCGCCATCTCGTAAATTGCAGACAGCGTGTGCGCGTTGTGCGTGGCGAATTGCGGGTAGACCGCATCGGGCGCTGCCAGCAACCTGCGTGCGCACGCGAGGTACGACACGTCGGTGTAGGCCTTGCGCGTAAACACCGGATAGCCTTCGAGCCCGTCGATCTGCGCGCGTTTTATTTCGCTGTCCCAGTAGGCGCCCTTGACCAACCGCACCATCAGCCGGTGGCCGCTGCGACGCGCCAAGTCGACCACGAAGTCGATGACGAACGGGCAGCGCTTTTGGTACGCCTGAATGACGAAGCCGATGCCGTTCCATTGCGCGAGCGCAGGCTCGAAGCAGAGCTTTTCGAGCATGTCGAGCGACAGTTCGAGCCGGTCGGCTTCTTCGGCGTCGATGTTGATGCCGATGTCGTAGTGCCGCGCCAGCAGCGTGAGGTCGCGCAGCACCGGATACAGCTCGTCCATCACGCGCGCATGCTGGGCGCGGACGTACCGTGGATGCAGCGCCGACAGCTTGATCGAGATGCCCGGCCCTTCGTACACACCGCGGCCGGCCGATGCTTTGCCGATCGCGTGAATCGCCTGCTCGTAAGCCACGCGATAGTGCTCGGCGTCGTGCGCGGTCAACGCGGCCTCGCCGAGCATGTCGTACGAATAGCGAAAGCCTTCGGCCTCCAGCTGCTTCGCATGGTCGAGCGCCTGCGCAATGTTTTCGCCGGTGACGAACTGCTCGCCCATCATCCGCATCGCCATGTCGACGCCCTTCCGAATCAACGGCTCACCGCCCCTGCCGATCAGCCGTGTCAGCGTGTTCGACAGGCCGGCTTCGCTGTGCGTGGCGACCAGCTTGCCGGTCAACAGCAAACCCCATGTCGCTGCGTTGACGAACACCGACGGACTGCGGCCGGCATGCGCCTGCCACTGACCATGCGCGATCTTGTCGCGGATCAAGGCATTGCGGGTGGCCGCGTCGGGGATGCGCAGCAACGCCTCGGCCAGGCACATCAGCGCAACGCCTTCCTGCGACGACAGCGCGTATTCCTGGAGCAGACCCTGTACCAGGCCGGCGCGGCCGGTCGCGTTCTTCCGGTTCCGCAGTTGGGTGGCGATGCGATGCGCCAGCCTGTGCGCTGCCGCTGAAGCCTCGCCTTCCAGACGTGCGGCTTGCAACAGTGGCGCAAGCGCATCGGGCTCCGGCGTTCGATAGGCCGCCGTGATGTGGGAACGCAGCGGCGTCGCGGTGTCGAGGGCATCGGCGAAGTCGCTGAACGGCAGGGGCATCGAGCGCTGCAAGGCGATGTCGGAAGCGGGGTCCGACCTGTTGTTCAAAGCGATGTCCGGTGTGAAAGGTGCGACAGTGGCGGTCATGGCGGCGTTCTTTGGTGGTTAAACTGATAATGCCGGGCCTTGCACCGACGTTTATTTCGAATTCAGATGATTAAGCCGAAGAAACCACCAAAGACTTCCGCGCCACCCATAGAAGATCCTCCTCCGGGTCTGGATCGACTCGACGTTCGCATCCTCGCCGCTTTACAGGGCGACGGCCGCCTCTCCAACATCAAGCTCGCGGACACGATCGGCCTGTCGCCGACCGCCGTACTGGCCCGCGTCCAGCGCCTGACGCGCGAGGGCTACATCCTCGGCTACGAAGCGCGACTCAACCCGCTCAAGCTGGGCGCCAGCATGCTGGTCTTTGTCGAGGTGATGCTCGATCGCACGACACCCAACGTGTTCGATCAGTTCAAGGCAGCGGTACAAGTACGCCCTGAAATCATGGAGTGCCACATGGTCGCAGGCGGCTTCGACTACCTGCTCAAGACCCGAAGCGCCGACATGGGCGACTACCGCGCCTTCGCGGGCAGCGTGCTTTGGCAACTGCCGGGTGTGCGCGAAACCCGGACCTATGCCGTGATGGAAGAAGTGAAGAACTCGACGCACCTGCACTTGCGCGGCGGCTAGAAAACGCCGGGGCTGAGGGCGCTCCGACGAATCGGCCTAGCTCAGCCGCGCGCCGGACCTGACAGCCCCAGCAACGACAGCGCATGCGCGTAAGTCGATGACGTCGGGTCCGCCAAATCGTTTAGCACGCTCATGTGGTTCTTGCCGGCAACACGTTCGTTGGCCACGACGATGTCCGGACCCCATGCGGAAGACATCGCATCGGCCTGACGCAAGAACTCTTCGCTCTCGTCGGCCCCGACGACTGTCACCAGCGAGCCCATCGTGGGCGCGCGCATCCGCAGCGGACTCAGGCGCAGCGCAGATGCTTCCGTCAGCCCGATGTCGGCCGACAGAAACGGCGCATGCCGCAGCGGCTCCAGCTCATACACACCCGATATCGACAGTGCCGACTTGACCAGGTCGCGCGGCAGGTCCGGCGCCACGGCGCGCCAATCGCAGGCCAGCAGCATCGTCGCGAGATGACCGCCGGCGGAGTGGCCGGCCACCACGATGCGCTCGCGATCACCGCCATGTGCTTCTGCATTTCCATAGACCCATGCAAGCGCCTGCACCATTTGCAGCACGATGTGCTCGATGCCGACCGCGGGGCACAGCGCGTAGTTCAACTGCACGACCATCGCACCCGCGGCATGCAACGGCGGCGCAATGAAGGCATGGTCGCGCTTGTCGAGTGCGCGCCAGTAGCCGCCGTGGATGTAGACGAAGACGGGGGCGCCCGAGCGCGCAGGGAGGATGTCGAGCCGCTCGCTCGCATGGTCGCCATAAGCGACATCGAGCACCCAGTCCGGTCGCTTGAACGCGTCGGCGGATGCGTCGGCCCAATAGCGGAGGATGGCCGGATGCTCGGGGATGCGCGCGCGATTGTTGTACTGCGCGTCGAGCCACTCGGGATCCACGGCGACCGTGCTCTCTTGCGCGCTCGCGGCATCCGCGAGCGGCGGCAGCGGGTCAGGTCCGGACTCACGCAGTGCCGCGTCGATCAACGCATCCGCCATCCACAGCGCGGTGCGCTCGACCTCACGGTCACGCAGACCCCAGATGTCTTTCAAGATCACATACGGCTCGATGCCGTAGACGACCGACAGCGCCTGGTGCAAACGGTCGCGCACGTCCGGTCGCAGCAATGGAATCATCGGCTGCAGCGCATGTTCGAGAATGCCCACGCGATGGCCGCGCCGATAGGGTTCTTCCTCCAACAACCCTGCACGCTCCAGGCCCCACTGCTCCAGCGACAACTGCGCGGCAGCACGCATTTGCGCCTCGAATTCCTTGAAGCGCGGGAAGGTCTTGATGAACAGCTCGTGCACGCGCTCACGTCCGTTCGGCTTGTCCGAAGCAAGCTTGCGAACCGGCCCCAAAGAGCTGTCGACCACCGCTGTCACCAGCGCGCTGCGACTCGGAAAGTAACGGTATGCGGTGGCGCGCGAGACCTTCGATCGCGCAGCCGCCTCGGCGACCGAAGGGATACGACCCTTCAAACGAATGATGTCCATCGCGGCTTCGAGCAAGGCCTTGAAGGTCGCTGCGCGAACGCCGCCTTCGGGTGCGATCGGCGGATCGGTCAGCTTGTATTTGAGTCGCGGCATCGGGTTTGTACGGGTCAGGAAGGGTTTGTGTCGGCTTGTGAATTTCGTGACGCCGACCGTATGATGCGGCCAACCAGATTTGAGACGCAAGTCTCAAAAATGACTTCCGAGATCTCGTGGCGGCCAGTGAACACCGGCAAGACCACGGGGCAATATGGAGACAAAGTCTATGCGTTTTGCCAGCTGGAGTTGGGGTGGCCGCGACCATGTCGGCACCATTTCGCAGGATGGCCGCGAGGCCACGCCGTTGGCCGTGCGCGATCCTTCGCTCGGCACGCTGCCGCTGATCCAGGCGATGGCACGCGACGAAATGCTGCCACAAGCCTCGGGTGCACGACTGCCGGTCGATGTGATCACATTGCGCTCGCCATTGCCGCGCCCGCTGCGCAGCCTGTTCTGCGTCGGCCGCAACCACCACGCACATGCGGCGGAGCTGGCGGGGTCGGTGTTCAACGCAAAACCAGAAGCCGAAGCATGGCCGATCGTCTTCGGCAAGCTGGCCGAATGCGTGATCGGCCCCAACGACACGGTGCAGCTTCCGGCACCGGCTGCCTCGGTGCAGATCGACTATGAATCGGAGCTCGCGGTCGTCATCGGCCGCGGTGGCCGCAACATCCCCCGCTCGCGCGCCATGGACCATGTCTTCGGCTACACGGTCGTCAACGACGTGACCGCGCGCGACGTGCAGATGCGCCACCAGCAATGGGACCTGGGCAAGAGCTTCGATACCTTTTGCCCAATGGGACCGTGGATCGTGACGGCCGACGAGGTCGATGGTCGCGCCACCCGCGTGCGCGGCTGGGTCAACGGCACGTTGCGACAAGACGGCCAGACGCGCGACATGATTTTCGACATTCCGACGCTCATCGAAACCTGCTCGCGCGGCATCACGCTGTACCCCGGCGACGTGATAGCGACCGGCACGCCATCGGGTGTCGGCATGGGAATGAAGCCGCCGCAATGGCTGCGTTCGGGTGACGTCGTGCGCGTCGAGATCGACGGCGTCGGCGTCATCGAGAACCGCTTCGAATGACAACACCGACATCGCCATGACATTCCAGCTCATCGACCGCGTTGCGGTGGAAGAAGAAGGCGACGGCCCTGTCGTGGTCTGCGTGCACGGCCTAGGCGGCAGCTCCAACACTTACACGCCGTTGATGCCGGCGCTGGCGCGGCACCGCGTGGTGCGGGTCGACCTGCCCGGCAGTGGCCGGTCGCAAAGCGTCGAAGGCGCTCTTTCGATCGAGCGCTATGTCGACACGTTGCTTGGCATCTGCGAACGGCTGGGCATCGCGCGGGCGCACTGGCTCGGCCATTCGATGGGCACCATCGTGTGCCAGCACATCGCTGCGACGCGTCCGAAGCTGGTCGCCAGCATGAGCTTGTTCGGGCCGCTGATGGCACCGCCCGATGCCGCACGCGCTGCAATGCAGGCCCGCGCCGCCAAGGCCCGCGAAGGCGCTGCGGGCATGCACGACATCACCCAGTCGTTGCTGCAGGGCGCCATCTCCGCCGACACGCGGCAACGGCTTCCGGTGGTGGTCGCATTCGTGCGCGAGAGCCTGATGCGGCAGGAAGGCGAAGCCTATGCACGCAGCTGCGAAGCATTGGCCGGCGCGCAGGCTGCAGCCGTCGAGCAAATCGAAGCGCCGGTGCTGCTGGTGACTGGCGACGAAGACGGCGTGGCGCCGCCGCAAGCCGTGCGCGCCATGGCCGACCGGCTGCACCGCGCGGCCAGCAAGCGCGTGGTGGTGCTGCCCAAATGCGGCCACTGGACACCGGTCGAGCGGCCCGACGAATGCCAGCGCGAACTGCGCGAATTTCTTGCGACGCACGACCGCGTCCATCGCATCCAGTAGGGAGCACGACCATGGCAGACGTTCTCTTCACCAACGTGCGCGTCTTCGACGGCGGCGGCGAGGCGCCCTTCACCGGCGACGTGCTGGTGCAAGGCAATCGCATCTCGCGCGTCGTCAAGACCGCTTACGGCGCGAGGCAAGCTCCCATCCACGGCGCGCAAGTCATCGACGGTGCCGGCGCTTTCCTGATGCCGGGCATGGTCGAGGCGCACACGCACTTCTCATGGAACGACCAGCCGAGTCTCGATGCGATCCAGCGCATGCCACCGGAGGAGCACATCCTGTGGTGCGCCGAGGTCGCCAAGAAGTACCTCGACATGGGCTGGACCAGCTGCGTCGGTGCGGCAGCGGCCAAGCCACGGCTCGATGTTGTGATCCGCAATGCGATCGCCGACGGCACGATCATCGGCCCGCGCTACCTCGCCGCTGGACAAGAGATCACCGTGCCAGGCGGACTCGGCGACAGCACACAACCGCATCTGCCGCAGCCGGAGTTCGCGTTCGGCGCCGTCGTAAGTGGCGCTGAAGAGATGCGCCGTTGCGTTCGCATGATGGCCAAGTGGGGCGTCGACTCGGTGAAGATCAATCTGTCGGGCGAGTCGATTACCGGCATGTCGAGCGAGATGAGCCAGTTCACCGAAGAAGAGATCCGCGTCTGCGTGCAGGAGGCCAAGGCCTGGGGCAAACGCGTCGCCGCCCACGCGCGCTCGACCTGGGCCATCAAACAGTGCGTGAAGCAGGGCATCGAGGTGATCTACCACGCGAGCTTTGCCGACACCGAGGCGCTCGACCTGCTTGAAGCCCACAAGACAGAGCACTTCATCGCACCCGGTCTTGCATGGCTCATCAACACCTGCCACAACGCGAGCCAATGGGGTTTGACCAAAGAGGTCACGATGAAGATGGGCTACCACCGCGAGCTCGATGCCGCGGTCGAGAGCATGCGGGCGTTGCGCAAACGCGGCGTCCGGATCCTGCCCGGCGGCGACTACGGCTTTGCATGGACGCCGCACGGCACCAATGCCAAAGACCTCGAATACTTCGTCAAGTACGTGGGCATGAGCACGATGGAAGCGCTGCTTTCTGCCACCGCCTGGGGCGGTCCGATGATGCGCATGGGCAAGGTGCTCGGCTACATCCGCGAAGGCTACCTCGCCGACATCCTGCTGATCGACGGCGACCCACTGGCCGACATCACCGTGCTGCAAGACAAGTCGCGAATCATGGCCGTCATGAAAGACGGCGAGTTCCACCGCGCGCCGCCAATGCGTTCGGCACGCACCACCCGCTGGGCTGCTTGAGCAGCAAAGGAGCACGCCATGAACGATGTCGTCTTCACCAACGTCCGCATCCTCGACGGGACCGGACAGAACCCTTTCAGCGGCAGCGTGCTGGTGCGCGGCAACCGCATCCGGCAGGTCGGTCGAAGCACGGCACCGATCGCGCCGAGCGGGGCCACTGTCATAGATGGTGCCGGCGCGACCTTGATGCCCGGCATGTGCGAGGCGCACACGCACTTCTCATGGAACGATGCCGCCACGCTGTCGGCCATTCAGACACTGCCGCTCGAGGAACACGTGCTGTGGTGCGCCAAGGTCGCAAAGAGATACCTCGAAGCCGGCTTTACCTCGTGCGTCGGTGCGGCCTGCGCCAAGCCGCGGCTCGACGTGGTGATCCGCAACGCGATCAATTCGGGCCAGATTCCCGGACCGCGCTACCTGGCCGCCAGCCAGGAGATCACGGTGCTCGGCGGGCTGGGCGACGAGACCTTGCCGCACCTGCCGTTCCCGGAGTTCAGCTTCGGCGTGAACATCTCGGGTGCGGATGAAATGCGCAAGGCCGTGCGGATGTTCTTGAAGTACGGCGTCGACTCGGTCAAGCTCAATCTGTCGGGCGATAACTTCACGCCGCAGTCGCCTTCGGAGACGACATGGATGCTCGATGAAGAAGTCGCCGCGGCCATGCGCGAAGTCAAGATCCGCGGCAAGCGCGGCATCGCGCACGCCCGCTCGTCGGACAGCGTGAAGCAGGCACTGCGGCACGGCATCGACCTGATCTACCACGCCAGCTTCGTCGACAACGAGGCGCTGGACATGCTCGAAGCCGCCAAAGACCGAGTCTTCGTCGCACCGGGCATCGCCATCCTTTACGCGATGCTGAACGAAGCAGAAGCGTTCGGCATCACCAACGCGATGGCGACCGACATGGGCTACCAGATCGAATGGGACGCCGCGCTCGAGTCGCTCTCCAAGATGCACAAGCGTGGCATTCGCGTGCTGCCGGGCGGCGACTACGGTTTCGCTTTTACGCCGCACACGCAGAACGCACGCGACCTGGAGTTTTTCGTCAAGTACCTCGGCTTCACTCCCATGGAAGCCATCCGTTCGACCACGCTCTACGGCGGTCAAATCATGATGCAGCCCAACGAACTCGGCGTCATTAAGGATGGCTATCTGGCCGACATGCTGCTGATCGACGGCGACCCGCTCGCCAACCTGTCGATCCTGCGCGACCCCAAGCGCATCCTCGCGGTGATGAAGGACGGCGTGTTCGCCAAGGCGCCGAACATCGCGTCCGAGCGTGCCTGGGAACGCGTCGCATGAACGGCATGGCGCGCATGAATCGGAAGTCGCTGGCGCTCTGGCTGATTTTCGGAGTGCCCATCGCAGTGTTCTCTGTCTGGGCCATCTCCGACAACTACCCGCTCTACTTCAAGACGCTGCTCAACGGCCTCACGCTCGCGTCGCTCTACTTCCTGGTCGCGAGCGGCTTCACGCTGGTGTTCGGGCTGATGCGCAACGTGAACCTCGCGCACGGCTCGCTCTATCTCTTCGGTGCCTACGTGGGATGGTTCGTCGGCGAGCACACGGGCTCGTGGGTGCTCGCTGTCATTGCCGGCTTTCTGGCCTCGGCGATCCTCGGGCTGCTGATGCAGTTGCTGGTGTTCCGGCACATGCAGGGGCAAGACCTTCGGCAGACCTTGGTGACCATCGGCCTGTCGATCGTCTTCGCCGACTTGATGCTGTGGATCTGGGGCGCGGAGATCTACACCTTCGATCCACCCGCGTGGATCTACGGCTCGACCACCCTTCCCCTCGTCGCCAAGTTTCCAACCTACCGACTGTTCGTGTTGCTGGCATCGATCGTCATCGGCGTGGGCCTCTGGCTGCTGCTGGCGCGCACGCGCATCGGCATGATGATCCGCGCCGGCGTCGACGACCGCGGCATGCTGGCCGCGGCGGGCGTCAACGTGCAACTGGTGTTCGCGCTGACCTTCGCGATCGGTGCCGGGCTCGCCGGGTTGGCCGGCGTGGTGGGTGGCACCGCCCTGTCGATCTCGCCGGGCGAAGACACACGCTATCTGCTGGCTTCCCTGGTGGTGGTCATCGTCGGCGGCATGGGCAGCGTGGTCGGCGCCGCCATCGGCGCGCTGCTGATTGGCCTGGCGGAGCAGTTCGGGTTGGCCTATGCGCCGACCTACAGCGTGGTCTTCACCTTCGTGATCATGGTGGTTGCGCTCGCGTTCAAACCGCGTGGCCTGATGGGAAAAGCGACATGAGCGCAGCGCAGTGGCGACGGGCGATGAAGTCGCCGGCGGCCGGTGTCGCGGTGCTACCACGCGCCGCCATCACCACGCGCAGCACGCGCACCACAAGCACTACACGCCCGGCCGAACCACTGCCAGCGCACGGCGACCTCCCGCGCTGGCTGCGCGTGCTGTTCCGCCCGGTGCGCTGGCGCCATGTGCTGGTTGCCGCGCTGGTGCTGCTTTATCCCTTCTTCGCAACGCCCTTTTTCACCTTCCAGATTGGCGCGCAATCGCTCGCGCTCGGTCTGGTCGCGTTGTCGCTCACCTTCCTCGGCGGCTATGGCGGCATGGTGTCGCTGGCGCAAATGACGGTGGCGGGCTTCGCCGCCTACCTGGTCGCCATCATCGGCAGCAGCAGCAACGCGGCAATCAGCCTCGGATGGCCGTGGTGGCTGGCGGTGATTGCAGCGCTCTCGCTGTCGACCATGTTCTCCGCCGCGATCGGATGGTTGTCGGTGCGCACCGAAGGCATCTACACGATCATGATCACGCTGGCGGTGGGTGTCGCATTCTTCTATCTGGCGCAACAGAACTACACGCTCTTCAACGGCTTCCAGGGCTTCAGCAAACTCGCCGCGCCGATCGTCTTCGGGCTCGACCTGCGCGAGCCGATGCCGTTCTACTTCCTGGTGCTGTCCTGCTCGGTCGCGGGCTACTTCCTGGTAAAGCACCTCGTTCGCGCACCCTTCGGCGTGGCGCTGCAAGGCATCCGCGACAACCCGCGGCGCATGCAGGCGCTGGGCTACAACGTCACCGCGCACCGCGTGGCGGCGTATGCGGTGGCGGGCTTTCTGGCGGCCATCGGCGGCGTGCTGCTGGTTTGGTACAACGGCCGCATCTCGCCCGGCACCGTCGGTATCGGCGCGATGATCAACATCCTCATCATCGCCGTGCTCGGCGGCATGAAGCACCCGATCGGCGCGTTCATCGGCGCCGTGGTCTTCGTGCTTTTGCAGAACTTCGCCATCGACCTGGTCGACCGCGAGCGCTTCAATCTTGTGATCGGCGGGGTCTTCCTCGCGATCGTCCTGTTCTCACCCGACGGCTTGCTGGGCTTGTGGCAACACCTGCGCAGTCGCCTGTCGGGTCGAGGTCCCCAGCCGCGGCAGAGGCCGCATTCGACAACCACAAACAGGAGCGAGACATGACGGTTAAGCAAGAGCACAAGAAGATATTCGCGCGCAGCCTCGTCGGTGCCGCAGCGGCGCTGGCCATGGCCGGCCTCGCGGGCATGGCCCAGGCGCAAGAGGTCTTGAAGATCGGCCTGCTGGCCTCGCTCGAAGGTCCGTTCGCGGCGCCCGGGCAAGACGGCATGCGCGGCGCCGACCTGGCGCTGAAGGAAAAGAACGGCATGGCCGGCGGCAAGAAGATCGAGTTCATCAAGGTGTCGTCGGACGCGACACCCGACAAGGCCGTCAACTCGACGCGCAAGGCAGTCGAGCAGGACAAGGTGCAGATCATGATTGGTCCGCTGTCGGGCGACGAAGGCATCGCGGTCAAGAACTACGCCAAGACGCAGCCCAACGTCACCTTCATCAACGGCTCGGCCGGCGCACAGGCTGCCACGCTGCAAGACCCTGCGCCCAACTTCTATCGCTTCAACACCGAAGGCGCGCAGTGGATGGTGGGCCTCGGCGAGCACGCGCTGGCCAAGGGCTACAAGCGGACCTTCCTCATCGCCGAGGACTACGGCTTCCCCTATTCGCAGGTGCAAGGCTTCATGGCGAGCTACTGCGCCAAGGGCGGCAAGGTGATCGACAAGGCGTGGGTGCCGCTGGGCACCAAGGACTATGCGTCGGTCATCGCCAAGATCCCGAAAAACATCGACGCCCTGGTCGTCGTATTGGGCGGTTCCGACGCAGTCAACTTCCTGACGCAGTACGAACAGGCCGGTGGCGACAAGCCCATGATCGGCGGCTCCATCACGGTCGACCAGACTGTTCTCAACTTCAAGGGCAAGCGCCGCGAGTCGTTGCTGGGCACGGCTTCCGCAGGCCCGATGGCCGACTCGATCGACACGCCGGAGTGGAAGAAGTTCGTGTCCGACTACAAGGCGACGTTCAAGGACGGCTTCCCGAGCCCTTCCCTCTTTGCCTACCTGTACTACATCAACACCAAGGCGACGCTCGATGCGCTCGACGTGGTCAAGGGCGATCTTTCCGGGGGCCAGAAGGCGTATCGCGATGCGCTGCAAAAGACCGACTTCAAGGGGCCGGCGGGCGAGGTGAAGATCGACGCCAACCGCAACGGCGTGGGCACGACCTACATCACCGAAGTGGCCAAGGCACCGGACGGGTCGTTCTACAACAAGGTGGTGAAGTCGGTGCCCAACATCTCGCAGACGCTGGGCTTGCCGGAAGCAGAGTTCAAGAAGATGGGGCTGGGTACGCGCGACGTGCCGGATTGCAGGACTTGAAGCGCCAGGAACACTGAACGTGGCCACGATCACCCCGCTCCGATCCGCCGCTGTGCGTGGCCCCGCCACGCCCAGCCGCGCCGACACGCAGTTGCTCTCGGGCGATGCGTTGCGGCTGGACGGGGTGACGCGCGCCTTTGGCGCGTTGCGCGCGGTCGACGACGTCTCGCTCACGGTCACGGCCGGCCAGAAGTACGCGGTGCTCGGCTCGAACGGCGCCGGCAAGACCACACTCTTCAATGCGATCACCGGCGACTTTCCGCCGACGGCCGGTCGCATCTATTTCTTCGGCGAAGACATCACCGACCTCGCTCCGCAAGACCGCATTCGCAAGGGTATGCGGCGCACCTATCAGTCTTCGCTTTTGTTCCGCGACCTGACGGTGCGGGACAACCTTTTTCTCGCGGTGCGCGGCGTCGCCAGCGGCCGTTTCAGCTTTCGGCGCGCGGGCGCCGGGCACCCTTCGACACGCGCGACCGACGACTTGCTCGATCGGTCGCGGCTGAGCCACATCGCCGACGAGCGCGTGGCCAACCTGGCGCATGGCCAGCAACGCCAGCTTGAAATCGGCATGGCACTCGCCGGTGCGCCGCGGCTCATCCTTTTTGACGAACCCGCTGCCGGCCTCTCGCCCGCCGAGCGTCGCGAACTCGTTGCACTGCTGACCTCGCTGCCGGCGCACATGAGCTTCGTGCTGATCGAGCATGACCTCGACATCGCACTGCGCGTGGTCGACCGTGTCACCGTCATGCACAACGGTCGTGTGCTGCGCACCGGCAGCCCGGACGAGATCGAGAACGACGCGCAAGTGCAGGCGATCTATATGGGGAGCAAGCACTGATGGCATGGTTCAGCAGCGATCGCGATCCAGCGGCCAGCAAGTCGACGGCCCTCGTCATCGACGGGCTCGACGTGTACTACGGCCGCGCCCATGCGTTGCAGGGCGTGAGCCTCACGCTGGAGCGCGGCGTGCTCGGCATCGTGGGCCGCAACGGCATGGGCAAGACGACGCTGTGCAACGCGATCACCGGCATGGTTCCGGCGCGGGGCAGCATTCGCTTTGCCGGCGAAGAGATCCTCGGCATGGCGCCGAACGAGATCACGAAGCGCGGCATCGCCTATGTGCCACAAGGTCGCCGCGTCTGGCCTTCGCTGTCGGTCGATGAAACGCTGCGATTGGTGGCGAGCCGACGCCGCGATGTAGACCGGGTCTACACGATGTTTCCAAGATTGGCGGAACGCCGCGGCAATGGCGGCGCACAGCTCTCCGGTGGTGAGCAGCAGATGCTGGCGATCGGCCGCGCGTTGTTGCTGAACCCGAAGCTGCTGGTCATGGACGAGCCCACCGAAGGGCTGGCGCCGGTGATCGTCGAGCAGGTCGCGCAGGCGCTGCGCGAGCTGGCGGCGGACGGCATCGCGGTGCTGCTGATCGAGCAGAACCTGGGCGTCGCCCTGTCGGTGGCGGACCGAATCGGCTTGATGGTCAATGGCCGCATCGCGCAGGAGATGCCGGCGGCGGCGCTCGCAGCAGACCGCGAGTTACAGGAGCGACTGCTGGGTGTGCGCTCGGGCGGTCATGAGGATGAACTCGATGCGGAGCTGCCGGAGGCCGGTGCAGCGCCGTCGACCGGCACGCAGGTCTTCACCGTCCGGCGTGCGCATGGCGATGGGGCGCCATCGCTCGGCGACTTGGCGCCGGCGACGGTGCGCGGTTTTACGCGATGGAACGCTGGGGGGACTGCGGCGGCGGTGACGGATATTTCGCGGGAGGCGATCTCGCCGTCTTCCGCGTCGCTGTCGCCTTCGCATCGACCCTCACCCCAACCTTCTCCCGCTAACGGGAGAGGGGGCCATACCGCCGTCTTCGACTTTCCGGTGGCTGCCAGCAGCGAGCGCGCCGCCTATGTCGTGGGCACCTTCGACACCAAGGGACGCGAGCTCGGCTTTCTGCGCCAGTGCATCGAAAAGCTCGGCTTGCGTGTCGTCACGGTCGACCTGTCGACCTCGGGCAAGCCGTCGCCGGCCAGCGTCCATCCACGTGAGGTTGCGCGTCATCACCCCGAAGGCGAGTCGGCCGTCTTCAGCAATGACCGCGGGCGTGCGACGGAAGCGATGGGGCTCGCCTTCGAAGCTTTCGTGCGCACGCGTCGCGACATCGGCGGGGTCATTTCTGCAGGCGGCTCCGGCGGCACCTCGATGGCAACGCAAGGCATGCGCGCACTGCCGATCGGCTTGCCCAAGATGATGGTCTCGACCATGGCCAGCGGCGACACGCGCCCCTACGTCGGACCGAGCGACATCTGCATGATGTATTCGGTCACCGACGTGCAGGGCATCAATCGAATCAGCGAGAGCGTGCTGGCGAATGCAGCGAATGCGCTGGCCGGCATGGTCGCGCATCCGCCGGCAGTGTCCGCCATCACCCGGCCGGCCGTGGGACTCACCATGTTCGGGGTGACCACACCCTGCGTGCAGGCCGTGACCAAGGCGCTCGAAGAAAGCTACGATTGCCTGGTGTTCCACGCGACCGGCGTCGGTGGCCAGTCGATGGAAAAGCTCGCGGAGTCGGGCTTGCTGGCCGGAGTGATCGACGTCTCGACCACCGAAGTGGCGGACGAGATCGTCGGCGGCGTGCTGTCTGCCGGCCCGACACGGCTCGACGTATTTGCCCACCACGCACTGCCGTACGTCGGCTCGTGCGGCGCGCTCGACATGGTGAACTTCGGCGCTTTCGAGACCGTTCCCGAGCGCTTCAGGGCGCGCAAGCTGTATCGGCACAACACGACCGTCACGTTGATGCGAACGACCGTCGACGAGTGCCGCGCGATAGGCGAATTCATCGCGGCCAAGCTCAACGCGATGCGCGGGCCCGTGCGCTTTCTGATTCCCGAAGGCGGCGTCTCCGCGATCGACAAGGCCGGCCAGCCATTTCACGATCCCGAGGCCGACCGCATGCTGTTCTCGACCATCGAAGCAGGGTTCCGCGTCGGGCCCGACCGGCGTCTGCAACGCTTGCCGCTGCACATCAACGACGAAGCTTTTTCTGCCGCGCTCGTGGCCGCATGGCACGAGGTGTCGCGCACGCCGGTCGACGCGCGACGCGTCTGAATCGAATAAGCCAGAACCAAAAACCAAGGGAGACCGAACACCATGCCACGCATCGCAAGATCGACATTGCTCGAACGCTTCCGCGCCAAGATCGAGTCGGGCAAGCCGCTCATCGGCGGGGGCGCCGGCACCGGCCTGTCGGCCAAGTGCGAAGAGGCCGGCGGCATCGACCTCATCGTCATCTACAACTCGGGGCGCTACCGCATGGCCGGCCGCGGCTCGCTGGCGGGGTTGATGGCCTATGGCAACGCCAACGAGATCGTGTGCGAGATGGCGCGCGAGGTGCTGCCGGTGGTCAAGCACACGCCGGTGCTGGCCGGCGTCAACGGCACCGATCCTTTCATGATCGCCGACGAGTTCCTGGGCCGGCTCATCACGCTCGGCTTCTCGGGCGTGCAGAACTTTCCGACGGTCGGACTCATCGACGGCACCTTTCGCGCCAACCTCGAAGAGACCGGCATGGGCTACGCGCTCGAAGTCGACCTCATCGCCCGCGCGCACGCGCTCGATCTGCTGACGACGCCCTATGTCTTCAACGAAGACGAAGCGCGCGCCATGGCTGGCGCCGGGGCCGACATCGTCGTGTGCCACCTCGGGCTTACCACCGGCGGCGCCATCGGGGCCGAGACCGCGCTGACGCTGGCCGACTGCGTGCCGCGCATCGACCGCTGGGCGGCAGCGGCGCGCGAGGTCAACCCGAATGCCATCGTGCTGTGCCACGGCGGCCCGATCGCCACGCCGAAAGATGCGCAGTACGTGCTCGAGCAGTGCCGCGCATGCGACGGCTTCTACGGCGCCAGTTCGATGGAGCGCTTGCCGACCGAGACGGCGCTCACCGACACCACGCGACGCTTTGTCGAGATCACGCGATAACAGGAGACGATGTCCATGTCAGGTTCTCAATTCGGTAGTTTCATCCTCGGGCTGATCGTTGTCGCGATCGTCGTCGCCATCGCGGTCTGGCTGCTTCACTGGCTCTATTTGCGCAGCTCGAAAGAGCGCGCCTTCGTGCGCACCGGCTTGGGCGGGCAAAAGGTGGTGCTCGACGGCGGCGCCTTCGTGCTGCCGATCGTGCACGACGTGATACCGGTCAACATGAACACGCTGCGCATCGAGGTGAGCCGTGGCCGCGACAAGGCACTCATCACCAAGGACCGCATGCGTGTCGATGTGATCGCCGAGTTCTACGTGCGGGTGGCTGCCAATGCCGATTCGGTGGCAGTGGCCGCGCAGACGCTGGGCCTGCGCACCATGGAGCCCGATCAGCTCAAGGAGCTGGTCGAGGGCAAGTTCGTCGATGCACTGCGCACCGCGGCGGCAGAGATGACCATGGAAGAGCTGCACGAAAAGCGCGGCGCTTACGTGAAGCGCGTGCGCGAAGCGGTGGCCGAAGATCTCACCAACAACGGCCTGGAGCTCGAAGCCGCTTCGCTCACGCAGCTCGACCAGACCGGCATGGAGTTCTTCAACCCGAGCAACGCTTTCGACGCCGAAGGTTTGACGCGGCTGACAGAGCAGATCGAGCACCGCAAGAAGCAGCGCAACGACGTCGAACAGGACACGTTGATCGCGATCCGCAACAAGAACCTCGAAGCCGAAAAACTGTCGCTCGAAATCGATCGCGAGAGCGAACACGCGCGGCTGTCACAGCAGCGCGAAGTCGAGATGGCGCGCTCGCGTCAGCGCTCCGAAGTGGCGGTCGAACGGGCACAGCGGGAGCAACATGCAGAGAGCGCACAGATCGCCGCCAAGCAGAGCATCGACGCGGCGCGTATCCGATCCGAACAGACGATCGAAGAAGGTCGCATCGGCAAGGAGCGTGCCATTCAGAGCGCCGAACTGGAGCGGCGCATGTCGCTGGAGCTGGCCGAACAACAGCGCTCGATCGCGGTCGCACGCGAGAGCAAGGCCCAAAGCGAGGCACAGGCAGAAGCCGAGCTGGCGCGGGCGCAAGCCGTGTCGGCAGAAGAGAAAGTGTTCACCGCGCGCGAGGTCGAGATGGCCGAGCGCAAGAAAGCCATCGAGCTGATCGCGGCTGCATTGATCTCGGAGCGAGATGCTTTGCGGCTCACGTCGGCGGCGCAAGCGGAGAGCGATGCCAGCGCCAACCGCGGCGCGTCGATCCGCGCGCAGGCCGAAGCGGATGCGGATGCCGACAAGATCCGCTCGATGGCGTTGCGCATCCGTGCCGAGATCGAAGCTGAAGCGGCGCGCCTGATGAATGAAGCGCACAACATGCTCACGCCCGAGGCGCGCATGTCTGCCCTGCGCATGCGACTCGTCGAAAAAGCGGAGGGGATCATCCGCGAATCGGTACGCCCGATGGAGCGCATCGAGGGCATCAAGATCCTGCAGGTCGACGGCTTCGGCGGATCGTCGAACGGTGGCGGGCGCGATGGTGATGGCGTCGGTCTGGCCGATGGCTTGGTCAACTCTGCGCTGCGCTTCCGGGCGCAGGCACCACTGGTCGACCAGTTGCTGCGCGAAATCGGCATCGAGGGCGGCGACATCCAGAAGCTGGTCGGCAATGTGAGCGGCTCGCATGCTGCGCTGCCGTCGAACGCATCCAAGGCCAAGCAGGACTAAGAGGAACAGCGCATGGTGAATGTCTACGTTTCCAGCGTGATCGATGCGAGCGCCGACAGTGTGTGGTCGCGCGTTCGTGATTTCAACGGCATGCCGCAGTGGCATCCGCTGATCGCGGACAGCCGGATCGAGAACGGCCAGCCGGCCGATCGTGTCGGCTGTATCCGGCACTTTCATTTGCGCGATGGCGGCGCGATCCGCGAGCGCTTGCTCGCCCTGTCCGACTATGACTACAGCTGCACCTACGAGATCCTCGAAAGCCCAATGGGCGTGACCGACTACACCGCCACGCTCAAGCTGACGCCGGTGACCGACGGCACGCGTTGCTTCGCCGAATGGAGCGCCGAATTCGACTGCGACGAAGACCGTGAGCGCGAGTTGACCGAGTCGATAGGCGGCGGTGTTTTTCAGGGCGGCTTCGATGCTTTGAAGCGCCACTTCGGTAGTCGCTGATGCTTCAGAAGGTCGTCCGCTCGACCATCATCGACGCGCCGATCGAGCGTGTGTGGGCCGTCCTGCGCGACTTCAACAGCCATGCCGAATGGCACGACGTGGTCGAGTCGAGTCGCATCGAAGGCGACGAGCGTGGTGACCAGGTCGGCTGCGTCAGGAGCTTCACGCTGAAAGACGGCAACCGAATCCGCGAGCAGTTGCTGACGTTGTCCGACAAGGATCACAAGAGCACTTACTGCATCGTCGAGGCGACCTTGCCGCTGCAGCGCTACGTGGCGACGCTCACCCTCAAGCCGGTGACCGACGGCCGCCGGACCTTCTGGCATTGGGAGTCGACCTTTGGCACGCCGCCTGGACGGGAACGCGAGTTGCGCGAAACGGTCGCGCAAGGCGTGTACGAGGCCGGCTTCGTCAATCTGCGGCGGTATCTTCAGCAGGGCGGTGACCTTCACCACGGCGGCGGCACGACGTCTTCGTTGCCTCGCGCGTTGCCCGTGTCGACGCGATGTGTCGGCCTTTCGCACTATGGTGCCGCCGACGTGCTGCAGCCGCACAGCGGTGAAGCAGCGGCACCGCGCGCCGGCGAAGTACGCATCCAGCAGCGCGCCATCGGCATCAACTTCATCGACGTGTATTTGCGGCGCGGCTGGATTCCCTCCATGCTGCCGGTGTCCGGAGAGTCGCCCGGTGTGCCCGGCATGGAAGCCGCCGGTGGCATGCTCGATGTCGGCGAGAACGTCCACGGATTTTTTCCAGGCGACCGCGTGGCCTACCTCGGTCCGGTGCCGGGCGCCTACTGCGACGTGCGCACGGTGCCGGCGGCATGGGTGGTGCGCTTGCCACCGGCCATCGAAGACGAGGTTGCTGCGGCATTGCTGCTCAAGGGCATCACCGCCGACTACCTGCTCCATGATTTGGGGCGAGTGCAGCGCGGCACGCGCATCCTGGTGCATGCGGCGGCCGGTGGCGTCGGACTGTTGCTGTGTTCATGGGCACGGCACCTTGGCGCGACCGTGGTGGGCACCGTGTCGAGCGAGGCCAAGGCGCGCATCGCGCGCGAACATGGTTGCGAGCACGTCATCGTCACGCGCGATTACCGCTTTGCCGATGCCGTGCAGCATGCGTGCGGCGGTGTCGATGTGTTGATCGACGGGCTCGGTGAAGCGGCACGCGACGAAAACCTCGCATCGCTCGCGCGCCGCGGGCACTGGATCAGCCTGGGTCAGGCCACCGGCGCATTGACGGCGCTGTCGTCCGACATGCTCGGCGCCAAGTCGCTCAGCTTCTCGCGGCCCGTGGTTTTCGACTACGTGTCGGCGCCGGGACAGCTCGCAGAACGTGCGCAGCGCGTGTGGAACGCGCTGGCCGAGGGCGCCATCAGGACGCCGGTGATCGAACGCTTCTCGCTCGATGCCGCGGCCCAGGCGCACGCGCGGCTCGAATCCCGGACCAGCATCGGCGCGCTGGTGCTCATTGCATAACGAACTGAAACGGAGACAAAGATGATCGTCGGAATGAACCATTTCACCGTGACCGCGGAAGACGAAGCGAAGACGCTGGACTTCTATTGCGGCCTGCTCGGTCTGCACGTCGGTCATCGGCCGGACCTCGGCTTTCCCGGGGCCTGGCTGTATGGCACCGGCACGCAGGCGGTACTGCACATGTACTTTGGCCGCCCGGTGCCGACGCAGCGCACAGGCGTGATCGACCACATGGCGTTCACGGCCGAAGGTCTCCGCGAGGTCAAGGCGCGCTTCGATCAGCGCGGCTGGAAATACGAACTGGGGCAACAGGTCGGCTCCGGCATCTGGCAGCTTTTTTGCCACGACCCGAGCGGGGCAAAGGTCGAACTGGACTTCGATGCAAAGGAATCTTTAGCGGCCTCCTGAGGCGCCGAACGAATCCAATGTGAGCGGAGGACCGTATCAAGCGCAGCCAACGCACATCTTTGCGACGGCCTACCCCGAGAGGATCCCTCCAATGAAACGCAATCTTCACCGCTTCGCCTCCATCACCCTCGCCGCAGCCATGGCCCTGGGTGCCGCTTCCGCCATAGCCCAAGTGACCGTGGGCGGCGCAAAGATGTACCCGACCAAGGACATCATCGACAACGCTGTCAATTCCAAGGACCACACGACGCTCGTCGCGGCCGTCAAGGCAGCCGGTCTGGTCGACACGCTCAAAGGCCCAGGCCCGTTCACCGTTTTCGCACCGACCAACAAAGCGTTTGCAGCCCTGCCCGCCGGAACTGTCGACACTTTGCTCAAGCCTGAAAACAAAGACAAGCTGACCACCATCCTGACCTACCACGTCGTGGCCGGGAACATGGATTCGAAGATGCTGATGAAGGCCATCAAGGACGGCAAGGGAATGGCGTCGCTGAAGACCGTGTCGGGCGGCACGCTGACGGCAAAATCGAGTGGCAAGAAAGTCATGATCACCGACGAAAACGGCGGCACGGCAAACGTGACGATCGCCGACGTGAAGCAATCCAACGGCGTCATTCACGTCGTCGACAAAGTTCTTTTGCCGAAGTAACGACTCGCCAGCCGTCAAAATGTGGGGATTCGCTCCGGTTTCCACATAGGCCCACTGACCCGGGCTACGCACGGCCCTATGCATCCGCTCGTTCCCCTCGCCATCCTGACCGTATTGATCGGTGTACCCGCATTTCTTATGACTCCCCGAGAGAAGCGGGGAGTCTTCGCGCTGCATCTCGCGATGGTGACCGGCCTGACCGCTTATGTGGTTCTGGGGGACAGCCTGTAGCTGTCAGCTGTCGTGCAGCAGCGCGTTCAGCAGCCGAGTCCGCCGGTAATAACCAGAGTCAGCGCCTGCAGATGCCCAACACCAGCTCCTGCTCGGTGCAGTTTCTCGGACTTGGCAGCGCTGTTCCTCCAGCGGCAGAGAAACTGACAGCACTCCGCTTCGCGATGCAGGCGCGCATGCGTTTTTCTGTCGGCGCGTAGTAGCGCCATCCCTGGCTCAGTGGTGGGAGCTCCAGCCGCACCTGCTTCCACTTGGGATGTCCATTTGCCTGAAGCTTGTCGAAGTTGGCACAGAGCGACTCGGCAAAACGATTCAAGTTGATAACTGTCGACTGCAGTCCGTAGTCGTAGGTGACGAGGTAGGCTTTTACGGTCAATGTAGGCACGTCGTTCTTGAGCCACGCCGAATAACTGGCGGCACGTATCACCGCAGGAAAGTAAGCTTTCTTGGCGCGGGCCGACTCGGGTTCCGTATCGTCGAGCTTCAGGAGCTTGATGTAGTTGCGGGCCTCGGCCCTCATCTCGGTGAACAGCTTGGCTGGCTGACCCGCGACGATGATCGCAACGTCGATCGACTTGTCGACAGTGAGCTTGGCAAGTGCTTCTTCATTGCTGAGGTACTGCGTATTGGCAGGCGGCAGCGGCTCCCCGAACATCAGCTGATACAGCGTTCTCGACGTGAGGGCGGTGCCGCTTCCCAAGGGCCCGACGGCGATCTTCTTGTTCTTGATTTCGTGAATGCTGTTGAGCGGAGAATCGGCGCGCGCGACGAAATAGATCTCCTCGTCATAGAGCGGCATGATGAGGCGCAGAGGCTTGATGATGTCCCCGGCGTCGGCGTTGCCGGCCTTGGCTTCGTCCAGAAACGCCTGGTACACGTCCGACTGCACAAGCGCCAGCTTGACTCCCTGCTCGAATCGCATTCGCTGAATGTTTTCTGCCGAGCCTTTCGACTCGAGAACTTCCAGCGTAATGTCGGCGGGTTCCGCGACCAGCGTGGCCAAGTCGCGACCGATCTGAATGTAGGTGCCTGTTTTCGTCGCGGTGACGATCTTGTACTCAGCGCGAGGCGCCGCGGTCGCGCACAGAACGACAGAGATCCACAACAGGCCTGCTACCAGCAATCTGATGGGCATGTGGCTCCCTCCAAGCGGCTATTCTTTTGGGCACAGTGCCAATGCGGCGAGCGCCACACTGCACTCTTTCTGCGAGGCTCGAAGCGGGCCAGTGGCTTGCTCGAGGGGGTCGCTAGTCGGTGCGTCCGGCGTCTCAGGGGCACCTGGCGCTGAGTCATCCGATACAGACGCGTTGGACGCGATGCGAGAGGTGGCATCCAGCAGTTCGCTGCGCCGGGTAGACCGCTCCTGAATGCGCAGATCGAGGGCGTCTCTGAGAGATTGGACGGTGGGGTCGTCCGGATGACTGGATTCGATCGCCTCGAGAAGCTGGACGGCACTCCTCAGATCCCCGCGATTCAAGGCTGTCTGCACTCGCTCGGTGCCGACCTTGAAATCACTCCGGGTGTCGAAATAGCCTTGCCTCGCGCCCAAGAAAGCGACCGCCATCACTACCAGCGCCAAGGCGATTCCAGCCTTCAGGTTTTTAGGCGATAGACGCGCCATCCAGTCCGTCCTACCCCCAACGCCCAACACTTCTGTCTGCCAGTAGTCGCTGGGCTGGGCCAGTGAGATCCCGGTGTCTCCTTTTGCGTTGGGCGCCTTGCCCGCCGGGCCGGAAATTGGAATGACCTCCGCCGCGCTCGGGTGGACGGTGTCCGCGAATTCGAGTCCGATGGAGTCTTTCTCTTTACTGGAGGCGGATCTATGACGTGCAGACTCGGTTGCCGCTGCAGCATCTGTTTCTGCATCTCCATCGACCGGCGAGAACTGATCTTCCAGGCAGAACGGGCAAAACCGGTTCCACTCCTGCAACAGCCCGGCACATCGTTTACAGGGCACTGAGAACGATGGGTCCAACTCACGGGGGTTCGCAATGGTTCGATAACGGTCCATGCTGGCGGTGAAGGGTTTTGTGTATTTTGGACCTACTTTGCTGCGCAACCAAGGGGGTCGAATACAACTCGGACGGTGTGCAGACGAAAAAAAGCCACCCGAAGGTGGCTTTTTTCATTGGGCAAATCCCAAAATACTGGCGGAGCGGACGGGACTCGAACCCGCGACCCCCGGCGTGACAGGCCGGTATTCTAACCAACTGAACTACCACTCCTGGTAGACAACGTTCACTCTGTGAAGAGCCAAGTGCTGACGACTTGCTTGCCTCATCGACCGAAGCCGATTTGGCGACCCTACGGGGATTCGAACCCCGGTAGCCACCGTGAAAGGGTGGTGTCCTAGGCCTCTAGACGATAGGGTCAAAACCTTGGACTAATCCGATAACTTCCGATTCGACAACCTTGATGGTGGAGGTAAACGGGATCGAACCGATGACCTCTTGCATGCCATGCAAGCGCTCTCCCAGCTGAGCTATACCCCCTCGGGTGTCGAGCCTCGAATTATAGCTTGAAACTCAAGCCGCTCTCAACCTTGCGACAGCGGTTTCGCGAGTGAACAACGCAAGCACCGCATCGAGCGATGGTGTCTGAGCTGTTCCCATCGTTAAAACACGCACCGGCATGGCGAGCGCGGGCATCTTGATGCCATGTGAAACGAGCACTTCCTTGATGGCGGCGCCGATCGAAGGCTTGTCCCACGTCGCGTCAGAAAGCTTGTCGGCCAGCGCGAGGACGACCGGGCGGATCCCCTCGGTGACATGCTGCACGCGATCGGCCTCGCCGGGTGTCACATCTGCATAAAACGCCGCAGCCCAGTGGGCCAACACGACCGTGGTGTCGCAGCGGTCCTTGAACAGCGCGCAAATCGCAGGCAGCCGCTCGTCGGCCACGATGCCGCGCTTTTGCAACTGCACCGCAACCAGCGGCGCGAGCGCATCGTCGGGCTTCGCCTTGATGTACTGCGCATTGACCCAGGCCAGCTTGGCCGCGTCCCACTGCGCCGGGCTTTTGGACAGATGCGAGCCATCGAACCAGCTCACCATCTGCTCGCGCGTGAACAGCTCTTCGTCACCGTGGCTCCAGCCCAGCCTGGCCAGATAGTTGAGCATCGCCTCGGGCAGGTAGCCGTTCTCTTCGTACGCCGTCACACTCACTGCGCCGCGCCGCTTCGACAGCTTCTGCCCATCGTCGCCGAGGATCACCGGCACGTGGCCGAATCGCGGCAGCGGCGCGCCGAGCGCGTTGAAGATGTTGATCTGCCACGGCGTGTTGTTGATGTGCTCGTCGCCGCGAAACACGTGGCTGATCGCCATGTCCCAATCGTCGACCACCACTGCGAAGTTGTATGTCGGCACACCATCGGGCCGCAGGATGATCAGGTCGTCGATCTCGCGGTTGTTGATGGTGATCTCGCCCTTGACGAGGTCGTCCCATGTCACGTCGCCGCGCGTCGGATTGCAGAAGCGCACCACGGGCGGCACGCCTTCCGGCACCGGTGGCAGCACCTTGCCCGCCGCGGGGCGCCAGCGACCGTCGTACAGAGTTTTCTCACCGCGCGCACGTTGCGCTTCACGCACTTCTTCCAACTCGGCCGGGGTGCAATAGCAGAGGTACGCGGTGCCGGCCGCGAGCATCTGTGCAATGACTTCCTGGTAGCGCGCCAACCGCTGCATCTGATAGATCGGGCCTTCGTCGTAGTCCAGACCGAGCCAGTGCATCGAGGCGAGGATCTGGTCGGTCGAATCCTGCGTGGAACGTGCGACGTCGGTGTCTTCGATGCGCAGCACGAACTCACCGCCGTGATGCCGCGCGTAGGCCCACGAATACAGCGCGGTGCGCGCGGTGCCGAGGTGCAGAAAACCCGTCGGGGAAGGAGCGATGCGGGTGCGAACTTTGCCGGTCATGAAAGCGATCAGGTACTGAGTGTGTCGAACCCGCGCAGCAGGTCGGTCTTGATGTCGTCGATATGGTCGAGGCCGACCGCGAGCCGGATCAAGCCCTGCCCGATGCCGGCCGCCTGGCGCTGCGCTTCGGTCAGGCGACCATGCGAAGTCGTGCCGGGGTGCGTGATTATCGTCTTCGTATCGCCGAGGTTGGTCGCGATGCTGACGACGCGCGTGCTGTTGATGACGTGGAATGCATTGGCACGCGCCGTTTCCGGGTCGCCGCCGCGCACGTCGAACGACAGCACCGCACCGCCCTGCCCCGACTGCTGGCGCATCGCCAACTCGTGCTGCGGATGCGACTTCAAGCCCGGGTAGTAGACGCGCGAAACAGCCGGCTGCGTTTCGAGCCATTCGGCTACAGCCAAAGCATTCGCGCACTGCGCCTGCATGCGGATGCCGAGCGTCTCCAGGCCCTTCAAAACGACCCACGCATTGAACGGCGCAAGCGCCATGCCTGCGGTACGCACCACCGGCCCAAACACATCGACGATCAACCGCGAAGGCCCGCAAATCGCGCCCGCCATGACGCGGCCCTGGCCGTCGAGGTACTTGGTGCCCGAGTGAATCACCAGATCGGCACCCAACTCGGTCGGCCGCTGCAACGCTGGCGAACAAAAGCAGTTGTCGACCGCGAGCAACGCGCCCACGCTGTGCGCAAGGTCTGCGAGCGCGCGGATGTCGCAAACGTCGGTCAGCGGATTGGTCGGCGTCTCGGCGAACAGCAGCTTGGTGGTGGGGCGCAACGCGTCACGCCATTCGGTCACATCGGTCTGCGAAACGAAGCTGGTTTCGACGCCGAACTTTGCGAACTCCTTGGCGAACAGATTGAGCGTAGAACCGAACATCGAACGCGAGCAGATCACGTGATCGCCCATCTTCAGCAGACCCATGCACATCATGAGAATCGCACCCATGCCGGTCGATGCGCCGATGGCCGCTTCGGTGCCTTCCAGCGCTGCGAGCCGCTGCTCGAAGCTGGTGACCGTCGGGTTCGACGTTCGCCCGTAGGTGAAGCCTTCTTCGGTGCCGGCGAACCGGCGCATCGATGTTTCTGCATCGGGCTGCACGAAGCCGCTGGTCAAAAACAAAGCTTCTGAGTTTTCGCCGTGCTGGCTGCGCGGCAACGCGGTGCGCACGGCCAGCGTGTCGCGGTGCAGTCCGGGTGGCAAGGATCGATCGGTCACGGATTCTTTCGCTTCTTCGCAGGTTATTCGGAGCACTATTCAGAGAAATTCGGTAGCGCGAGCCGCGAGGAGTCTTCTTCCGTCTCCTCCATGCGCGGTCGGCTGCCGTTCATGCGGTTGATCGACTCAGTGTCGATGTCGCCGGTGACGTACACGCCGTCGAAACACGAGGCATCGAAGCCGTCGAGCTTGGGATTGAGTGAACCGATGGCTCGCTTCATGGCATCCACGTCCTGATAGATCAACGCATCGCAACCGATGAGTTCGCGGATCTCTTCGATGGTGCGGTCGTGTGCCACCAACTCGTCTTTGGTCGGCATGTCGATGCCGTAGACGTTGGGGTAGCGCACCGGCGGTGCCGCGCTTGCCAAGTAGACCTTGCGGGCACCGGCGTCGCGCGCCATCTGCACGATCTCTCGACTGGTCGTGCCGCGCACGATCGAATCGTCAACCAGCAGCACATTGCGCCCTTTGAATTCGCTGGCGATCACGTTGAGCTTTTGCCGGACCGACTTCTTGCGAATGCCCTGCCCCGGCATGATGAAAGTGCGACCGACGTAGCGGTTCTTGACGAAGCCTTCGCGGTACGGGATGCCGAGCAGATGCGCCAGCTGCGTGGCGCTCGGCCGGCTCGATTCCGGGATCGGGATGATCACGTCGATCTGGCTCGGCGGCACCGTCGACACCACGCGCTTGGCCAGTGCTTCGCCCAGGTTCAGGCGCGCCTGGTAGACCGAAATGCCATCGAGTGTCGAATCGGGCCGCGCCAGGTAGACGAACTCGAAAATACATGGCTTGAGGGTCGCCGTCTCGGCGCACTGGCGCGAATGCACCTGGCCTTGCAGATCGATGAACACCGCCTCGCCCGGTGCGATGTCGCGCTCGAACTTGAAGCCCGAACCTTCGAGCGCGACCGACTCGCTCGCCACCATGATCACGCCATCGGCGTTGCGTCCCATGCACAACGGGCGGATGCCGTACGGGTCGCGGAACGCCAGCAGGCCGTGTCCGGAGATCATCGACACCACGGCATACGAGCCGCGTAGGCGTTTTTGCATGCTGGTGACGGAAGCGAAGACTTCTTCGGAGTGCAATGGCACGCCGCGCGTCGCGCGCTCGAGTTCGTGCGCGAGCACGTTGAGCAGAACTTCAGAGTCGCTCTCGGTGTTGGTGTGGCGGTGATCGGTCGAAAACAGTTCGGCCCGCAGCGCATGCGCGTTGGTCAGATTCCCGTTGTGCACGAGCACGATGCCGAAGGGCGCGTTCACGTAGAACGGCTGAGCTTCTTCTTCGCTGTAGGCATTGCCGGCGGTCGGGTAACGCACCTGGCCCAAGCCGATGTTGCCGGGCAGTGCCCGCATGTTGCGCGTGCGAAACACGTCTTTCACCATGCCCTTGGCCTTGTGCATGAAGAACTTGCGCTCCAGCAAGGTCACGATGCCGGCTGCGTCCTGACCGCGATGCTGCAATAGCAGCAAGGCGTCGTAGAGCAGTTGATTCACAGGAGCGTTGCTGACAACGCCGACGATTCCGCACATGGGGACAATCCTCTCAAGGAAGGTAACTGGCCAACTTTTCCGGCAAAACGGGCTTCACGCCCTGCAAGGCCGTATCAAGAACAATGGCGCCGCGCGACTCCTTCCACAAGGCTCCGCCGCTCAACGCCAACAAATGAACCACCACCGCGACCACCATCAACGCGACGGCGCCGCGCACCAGACCGAAAGCGGCGCCGAGTGTGCGGTCGACCGGTCGCAACCCCACCGCGGTGATCATCCGGCGCGTCAATGAAGCCACCAGCCCCACAGCGAAAGCGACCGCAATGAACACCAGCACGAAGGCGACCGGGTAGCGCCACACGGCACCGGCCTCACCGATCGGTAACCAGTCCGCCACCGGCCCGGCAAACCACTGCGCGCACAAGAAGGCGGCAATCCAGCCCGCCAGCGAAATCACCTCGAACACCAGCCCGCGCATCAAGCCGAGCAACACCGACACCACGAGCACTGCAATACCGATCCAGTCGAGCAAGGCCACTGCAGCACGTAGGCGATTACAGCGTGAGCACCGAAGCCGCCAACGACAGGCTCTTGACGCGGCTCGCTGCGCGATCGGCTTCGGCCCGCGTGGCGAACGGGCCGATGCGCACGCGCGTGCGCTCACCGTCTGCCGTCTTGGCCACATGGGTGTAGGTTTTGAGACCGGCGCTTTCGAGTTTCTGCCGAACTTCGCGTGCCTTGGACGCATCTGCAAAGGCGCCGACCTGGACCACGAAACGGCCCGCCTCGTCGGAAGCCGCGGGCTGCTTGGCGGTTGAAGTCGCAGAGGCGGTGGAGGTCGTGGCGGCGGCGCTGCTGGCCACCTTGCCTTCGAGCAAGGCGCGGGCGCGGGCGCCGTCTTCGCTGGAGGCCGCCTTCACTTCCGTCGGCTTGGGTTTTGGCTCCGCTTTGGCCTCTGACTTCGGTTCAGGTTTCGGCTTGGCTTCAGCTTTCACTTCAGGCTTGGGCTTGACTTCCGGCTTGTGCTCGGGCTTTGGTTCTGGCTTCAGCTCGGGCTTGGCTTCGGCCTTCACCTCGGGCTTGGGATCAGGCTTGGGGACTGGCACAGTCGTCACCGGTTTGCTCGCCGAAATCTCGCTGCCATCGGCGGCCTCGGTGATCATGGCGCTCGATGGCGATGCGGCAGCGATGCGTGTGCTGGCGCTTCCTTTGCCGCCGTCCCCGTCCGGCGCAGCGGACGTAGGCGCCGGAGTGGTCGGCACGGTCAGCGGTTTGACCTTGTTGCGATCGGGAATTTCAATGGGAATATCGACCGAAACCGGCCGCGGTTGCGTGTCGAATAGCAGCGGAAAACCGATGACACCGACCAGCACCAGCACCGCGGCGCCGAGCAAACGATGCCGGGCCCGGCGGCGCATGGCTTCGACGCTCTCGGCCGGCGGTGACGCGACGCTGGCGCTGCGCCCTTCGTTGCCTTGAGAACCGCGGTTGCGGAACTTGAAAAACGCCATGAAAGTCGGTCCCTGATGTGTGCAGCGAAAGAAAAGAAAAATGCGCCGCGGACTGCACTGTCGGCTTAGGCCGATCGGGCGCTTGACAACAGGTGTTTGGCTTGCAGACGAGGTGTTCCGTTCACCAGCACGCCGCCCACTGTGAAGAACGATCCGAAGACCACGATTCTATCAGCGGGGTCTGCGCGATCGATGGCTGCCTGGAGCGCTTCGAGCGGCGCCGCATGCACCGTGGCCGCGACGTCGGTACGGGTGTTTTGCGCTTGCCAGAGTGCCATCATGTCGGCTGCTTTGGCGGCGCGAGGTGTCGGTAGGTCCGTGAAGTACCAGCGGTCGATCAGCGGCCCGATGCGCGCGAACATCGCTGCCAGGTCTTTGTCCACCATTACGCCGAAAACGGCATGCGTGGTCGGAAAGAAACCCATCGCGTCGAGGTTCTCGGCCAGCGCCGCGACGGCATGCGGGTTGTGCGCCACATCGAGTACAAGCGAGGGCTGGCCCGGCACGATCTGGAAGCGGCCCGGCAAGTCGACCATCGCGAGGCCGGTTCGCACGGCCTGCGCCGTGATCGGCAACAAGGGCCGCACCGCTTCGAGTGCGGCGAGAGCGCCTGCCGCATTGATCAACTGGTTGGCGCCGCGCAGGGCCGGGTATGCCATGCCGCTGTAGCGGCGGCCGCGACCCGACCAGCCCCACTGTTGAGGATCGCCAGAGACATTGAAGTCGCGGCCGAACAACCAAAGGTCGGCGCCGATCGCTTCGGCGTGATCGATCACGCTCTGCGGCGGCATCGGATCGCTCACGACGGCCGGTTTTCCGGTGCGAAGGATGCCGGCCTTTTCGAAACCGATGCTCTCCCGATCGGAACCCAGGAAATCCATGTGATCGAGATCGATGCTGGTGATGACCGAACAGTCGGCGTCGATGATATTGACCGCATCGAGACGACCGCCGAGCCCGACCTCGAGGATGACGATGTCCGGCTTTTCAGCTGCGGCACATCGCATCAGCGCCAGCGTGGTGAGCTCAAAGTATGTGAGGCTGATTTCTTCCCGCGCCGTTTCGACTGCAGCGAAGTGCGGCAACAATTTGGCGGCTTCGACCTGCTCGCCCCCCAGCCGCAATCGCTCCTCGAAATGCACGAGATGCGGTGACGTGTAAACCGCGGTGCGATAGCCGGCGTGCGTCAGGATCGACTCGAGCATGGCGCAGGTCGAGCCCTTGCCATTGGTGCCGGCGACGGTGATGACGGGGCAATCGAACTTCAGACCCATGCGCGCGGCGACGCGGCGCACGCGGTCCAGGCCGAGATCGATGTTCTTTGCGTGCAGGCGCTCGGCGTGTGCGAGCCAATCGGCGAGGGTTTCCATGGGACTCGGGATTGTCGCCGACGCGCCGGAGCGGCATCATTCATCGCAAATGATCACCCTCTTCGGCATCCCCAATTGCGACACCGTCAAACGCGCCAGAGCCTGGCTGGCCGACAAAGGCCTTGCCTACCGCCTTCACGATTTCAAGAAGGACGGCGTGCCCGAAGTGTTGCTGGACCAGTGGCTCGACGATCCAGGATGGGAGACGCTGGTCAACCGTCGCGGCACCACCTGGCGACGGCTGGACGACGCGGCTCGCGCTTTGGTAGTCGATGCGGCGTCGGCCAAGGCGGTACTGCTTGCGAATCCCAGCCTGATCAAGCGGCCGGTAGTCGCATGGGAAGGCACGAACGGCAGTACCACCTTTGGGTTCGACGCTGGGCAATGGCAGCAAGAAGCATCGCAACTGCCCAAGTAGATTCAATAACGCCAGGTAAAGGCAAACGTGGCCGACCGGCAGGCACTGAACCTGACGCCGACAATCGCATCCAACAAGTTCAACGCGGGGAAGGCCCTCGCCATCAGGAGTAAAAAAAAATGGTTATCTCGACTCGCAACATCGCAGTTCTTACCCTGTTGGCGGCGCTCGGCTCGGGCGCACCGCTTGTGCATGCGCAGCCGGCATCGCACATCGAGCAGGCGCGTGTGGTTTCCAGCACCCAACTCGCAGACGGCGGCTACAACGTCACGTACGAGTACGCTGGCCGCCGCTACACGACGCGTTCCGACATGGCGCCCGGCCGCACGATGCCGATTCAGATCAGCGCGATGGGGGTCACGACCAGCCCGGTGCTGTCATCGCAAATCGAACCGGTGGAAAGCGGTCAGCGCGCAAGTGATCCTGCCGCCTGGCAGAACGTGACGCCGGAGCCAGGCGTCGTTGTGTCCGGCAGTGGCGGCGCTCCCGTGTATCAGACGGCCTACCCGGCGCCGGTTTACGTTCAACCCGGATATGCCGCTGCTTATCCTGCCCCGGTGTACGTACAGCCCGGCTACGCATACCCACAGCCGTACTACGCATACCCACAGCCGTACTACGCATCACCGATCGGCCTTTCGCTCAACCTCGGCTATTCACGAGGCTGGGGCGGCGGCGGCGGGGGATGGCATCGCGGCGGTTGGCGTTGAGGTTTCAGGTGGTAACGTCTCTCGCGCTTGCTGTAGGACGCACACTAAGAAAGGTGTAGGAAAAAACACTGCGCGTTACACAGTTTTGGCTTAGAAATGCATAACGGTTCTTAAAATCCGTTTGTTTTTCACCAAAAAGTTGACGAATACATGAGAGAACTTCAATGCCTCGAGGCGCCGTTCGAGGCAAAGAGTGGGCCCAGTCAGTCAATTCATCAGGGGACCGTTACGCCGGCTCCTCCGGCTTTGCCCATCGATGAAATCAAGGACTTTGCCGCGATTGCGGCAGTTCCTGCGGGCGCTGCTGCGTTGTTGACGGCTTGCGGCGGCGGGGGTGGAGGCGGCGGCGGCAGCTTTGCCGGTCTGGCCGCCCCCAGCACGACAACGAAAACCGCGGATGCCGCCCAACCCACCATGGGTGTCGCGATTCCCGACTCGCCGATCGTCGCAGGTGCGGCGACCACCACGTACACCACACCCGCAAATAACAAAGATGCGGCGCGTTTCCTCTCGCAGGCTTCGCCGGGCGCCACCAAGGCGCAGATCACCGCGATGCAGGCGATGAGCTATTCGGCCTGGATCGATGCACAGTTCGCCCTGCCCCGCAGCCAGACGCACGTCGACTGGCTGTCGGGCCAGGGATACGGGTCGGCCACCTACCTCGGACAAGTCAACGGCCTCGACAACACGGTGTGGCGCAAGTTCATTTCGAGCCCAGACCTGCTGCGCCAGCGCATGGTGATGGCCCTCACTGAAATCTTCGTCGTGTCGATCGACGGGTTCAACGCTTACTACCCTCAGTTTTCGGTCGGCTACTTCCTGGACGTGCTGGAGAGCAATGCCTTCGGTAACTATCGCAACCTGCTGCTGGAAGTGAGCCGCACCACGGCCATGGGCACGTACCTGACGTTTGTCGGCAATCAGCTGGCGAACCCGACCACCGGCAGCCAGCCAGACGAGAACTACGCGCGTGAAATCATGCAGCTGTTCACCATCGGGTTGTACAAGCTGAACAACGATGGTTCGCAGGTGCTGGTCAACGACGCACCGGTCGAAACCTACACGCAAGCCGACGTCAGCGGACTGGCTCGAGTGTTTACTGGCTGGTACGACGACACCAGCGGCGGCCAGCAAACGCCGTCTGCCTACACCCGGCCAATGGTTCAGCTGAGCGCGCTTTACGAAGAAGGTGCCAAGACATTCCTCGGCACGACCATCCCGGCCGGCCCCAAGACCCAGGCCGGCGCCATCGACAGCCTTACCCGTGCGATCGACACGCTTTTCAATCACCCGAACATGCCGCCGTTCGTGTGTCGCCAGCTCATTCAGCGTCTGGTCACGAGCAACCCGAGCCCGGCCTATGTGAACCGCGTCGCCAATGCCTTCATCAACAACGGCAGCGGCGTTCGCGGCGACATGAAGGCGGTGATTCGTCAGATCCTCCTGGACGACGAGGCACGCAATCCGTTCATCAGTACGACGATCGCGTTCGGTAAGCTGCGCGAGCCGGTCGTGCGATTCCTGAATTGGGCGCGCGGCTGGGCCGCAACTTCGGCGAGCGGAGCGTGGAACATCGGCGACCTGTCGAGCGCGGCCGACGGCCTCGGCCAGAGCCCGATGCATTCGCCATCCGTCTTCAACTTTTTCAGGCCAGGCTACGTGCCGACCAACAGCGACCTCGGCAAATACAACCTCAACGGGCCGGAGTTTCAAATCACCAACGAGTCGACGGTGTCGGGCTACGTCAACTTCATGCAGAGCGCGGTGTCGGGTCAGATCCTCACTGACCTCAAACCCAACTACGGCACGCTGACCGCCATTGCCGCCAATTCAGGGGCGTTGCTCGACGAAATCAACCTGGTGCTGGCGGGCGGCGAGCTGTCTGCTGCCACGCTGGCCACGCTCAAGGCTGCCGTCGACACGATATCGGCCGACAACGACACCGGCAAGCTGAACCGCGTCTATGCCGCCCTCACGCTCGTGCTGGCCTCCCCCGAATACATCGTCCAGAAATAACGCGCCGCATGACAGATTCTTCTTTTCGCTCCGGCCGGCCTCCTTCGTCGGCTCACTTCCCGGGCGTCCAGCCCGACAACGCATCGCGCCGTGAATTTTTGCGTCGCACCGGCGCGCTGTCGATCGCGGCGTCGGCCACGCCATGGGCGCTCAGCCTGGCTGCCATGGGCGAGGCGGCAGCCGCCACGGCCGGCGACTACAAGGCACTCGTCTGCATTTTTCTGTATGGCGGCAACGACTACGCCAACACACTGGTCGCCTATGACCAGCCCACTTACAACATGTACAACAGTCTGCGCAGCAACATCGCGATCGGTCGCGACCTGCTGGCGTCGACCGTACTCGCACCTGCCATCGCCTTGCCAAACGGCCGCCAGTACGCACTGGCGCCGACGCTCGCACCGCTGCTGCCGATCTTCAACACTGGTGCACTGTCGATCGCGCTCAACGTAGGCACGCTGGTGCAGCCGACGACCAAGGCGCAGTACAACGCGCGCTCGGTTCCGCTGCCACCCAAGCTCTTCTCGCACAACGATCAATCCTCGTACTGGCAGGCCTCGGCGCCCGAGGGTGCATCGTCGGGTTGGGGCGGGCGCATGGGCGACCTGCTGGCCGGCGGCAACGGCAACGCGACCTTCACCTGCGTGTCGGTGGCTGGCAACGCGGTCTACCTGTCGGGCAGCCAGGTGTCGCAATACCAAGTGGCTTCGAGCGGACCGGTCTCGGTCGCTGGCATCAAGTCGGCGATGTTCGGATCAGCCGCTTGCTCGACCGCGCTCAACGGTTTGATGATGAACACGCGTACCCAGTTGCTGGAGAACAGCTACGCCGCGGTGTCGCGTCGCGCGCTCACCGCGAACGACCAGCTCAGCAGCGCACTCGCCGGTGCCGATGTCGCGACGACTTTTCCGACAGGCAACTCGCTGGCCGATCAGTTGAAGCTCGTCGCCAAAATGATTTCCGTCAGCAGCACGCTCGATGCCAAGCGGCAGGTGTTCTTCGTCTCGATGGGGGGCTTTGACAACCACGATGGACTGGGCGGTGCCGGTGGCACGCACGCCTTGCTGCTCGCGGGTGTGGCCAACGCCATGTCGGCCTTCTACCAGGCGACAAAAGACCTGGGTGTCTCGCAGCAAGTCACGACGTTCACCGCGTCGGACTTCGGCCGCACGCTCAACAGCAACTCGAGCGGCTCCGACCACGGCTGGGGCGGCGTGCAGTTCGTCATGGGCGATGCCGTCAAGGGCAAGTCGTTTATCGGCGCCGCGCCCACGCTGGCCAACGACGGGCCCGACGACGTGGGGCAAGGTCGGCTGGTGCCGACCACCGGCGTTGACCAGTTCGGAGCCACGCTGGCCAACTGGTTCGGCGTGTCGCCAAGCGACCAGATTTCCGTGCTGCCCAACCTGAAGAACTACAGCACGCGCAACCTCGGCTTCATGGGGTGATGTGAATCGTCAGGCGCTGCGGCAACTAAAATCGCGGCCCCTGAAAAGCGAGTTCGCAATGACCACTGAAACCTTCGCAGACGTGAGCGTCACCACCAAGGCCAACGTCTACTTCGACGGCAAATGCGTGAGCCACGGCTTCACCCAGGCCGACGGCACCAAGAAGTCGATCGGCGTAATCCTGCCGTCGACCCTCACCTTCAGTACCGGCGCGCCGGAGATCATGGAGGGGGTGAGCGGCACTTGCGAATACCAGCTGGCCGGCACGACCGAGTGGAAGAAATCGGGCGCCGGCGAAAAATTCAGCGTGCCCGGCAATGCGTCGTTCCAGATCCGCGTGACCGGCGAGCCGTACAGCTACATCTGCCACTTCGGCTGAGCCACCGGCGGAGGGCTTGAAGGCTGCGACGGGTCAGTCGCCGCCGCCTCCACCGCACCCGCCGCCGCAGCCCGATCCGCTGTCTCCGGACGAGCCTCCGTCGCTCGACGAGCTGCCATCGCCGCTGCCACTGCTCGTCGACTCGCTGCCGCCGAAGCCACCGGCATCACCCGAGCCGCTGTCTGAGCTGCTGAAGTCGCTACCGCATTGAGTGGTCGAACCGTCGTGGCGTGCCGTCGCCTTGCAGTCGGGCACGTAGGTGAAGCCGCCAGCCACTCCGTACTTGGCGTCGAGCGCGAAGAGCAGCGGTAACCGGCTCGGCTTGCGCGGGTCGATGCTCTCTTCCTTGCAGGCCCAGTACCAGCTGCGGCGCAGCCCGTCGTTGCGGCGCGCGTCGCGACCCAGCACTTCGGACGGACTGTGATGCAGCATGACGCCGAACGCTGCCTCGCACCAGCGCTGGTAGCCCTGCGTGTGCAGGATGAACTCGTGCCACGCCGCATCGACCAGCTTCGATGGCATCGCGACAAACTTTTTGTCGCTGCGCAAATGCGCCATGAAGAACTGACGCAGGCCGCGCAGCACCAGCTCGGCATCTCTTTGGCCCATCGATGGATAAGCCTGGATGAGCTTGCCGACCAGGAACCGCGGCAGCTCCGCTTCACGCACGAACTGGCGGCGCAAGCTGGTTTCCCGCGCCTTGAGCGCCTGTGCCAGCAGCAGGCACAACATGACCACGGCGATGAGCGTGCCGAATTGACGACTCAGCACAAAAAGCGACAGCACCGCGATCACCCACAGGCCGCGGCGCGCCCACATCAAGCCAGTGATGCGGTGCCGAAAATTCGGGTGCAGCAGGTCGACGACCGCCTTGGCAACGAGCGTCGATGCACCGCGCCCTGGTCGCTCGGCACGC
This sequence comes from Variovorax sp. LG9.2, assembly GCF_035018885.1. Classification (NCBI taxonomy): domain Bacteria; kingdom Pseudomonadati; phylum Pseudomonadota; class Betaproteobacteria; order Burkholderiales; family Comamonadaceae; genus Variovorax; species Variovorax sp. LG9.2. Next base: position 58,173 of record NZ_JASJXB010000026.1, read on the forward strand.
ATGCTCAGACCACGACCGGCTCGGGCTCCAGCCGGATACCGAAACGCTCGTACACGCTGGTCTGTATGGCCTTGGCCAACGTCATCACCTCACCGCCCGTCACCGGGTCGGCATTGCCGCCGCGGTTCACCAGCACCAGCGCCTGGCGCTCGTACACGCCAGCGTTGCCAACCGATTTGCCTTTCCAGCCGCAGGCGTCGATGAGCCAGCCGGCCGCCAGCTTGATGCTGCCGTCGTCCATCGGGTAGTGCACGATCTTGGGATCGCGCGCGATGATGTCGGCGCACTGCTCGGGTGTGACTGTCGGGTTCTTGAAGAAGCTGCCGGCATTGCCGAGCACCCGCCAGTCGGGCAACTTGGCACGGCGGATTGCGACGATCCAGTCGAAGATTTGCATGGCGGTCGGCTCGATGTTGGCTGCCTCGGCCATCTTCTTTTCAAGATCGACGTAGCCGAGCACCGGCTTCCACGGCCGTGGCAAGCGAAAGCGCACGCGGGTGATCAGTGCACGGCCCGCCAACCCGAAGTCGTTGGGGCTGGCCGGCACGTGCTTGAATACCGAATCGCGATAGCCGAAAGCGCACTGCGCGGCATCGAGCGTAAAGGTGCGGCCGGTGTCGATGTCGATCGCATCGAGCGATTCGAAGCGGTCTTGCAGCTCGACGCCATAGGCGCCGATGTTCTGCACCGGCGCGCCGCCGACCGTGCCGGGAATGAGCGCCAGGTTCTCCAACCCCGGAAAGCCGTTTTCCACGGTCCAGCGAACCACCTCGTGCCAGTTTTCGCCAGCGCCCGCCTCGACGATCCATGCGCGCGGCGTTTCTTCGACCAGCCGCAAACCCTTGATCTCGACCTTCAGCACCAGCTGCTTGACGTCGCCGGTGAGCACGATGTTGCTGCCGCCACCGAGCACGAAGCGCGGCGCATCGCGCCACTCGGCATCGTCGCGCAGTGCCTGCACATCCGCCTCGCCGGTGATGCGCGCCAGATGCTGCGCGCGCGCGACGATGCCAAAGCTGTTGTAAGGCTGCAGGGGGACGTTGGACTCCACGATCATGGGAGAATTGTCGCACTCAGTCCCCCAGAATCAGGAACGTCCATGCCGTCTTTCGACACCGTCTGCGAACCCAACTTGCCCGAGGTCAAAAACGCCGTCGAGAACACCGCCAAAGAAATCGGCACCCGCTTCGACTTCAAGGGCACGGCCGCTGCGGTCGAGCTCAAGGACAAGGAGATCACCATGATCGGCGACGCTGAATTCCAGCTCGTGCAGGTCGAAGACATCCTTCGCGCCAAGCTCACCAAGCGCAGCGTCGACGTGCGCTTTCTCGACAAGGGCGACGTGCAGAAGATCGGCGGCGACAAGGTCAAGCAGGTCATCAAGGTCAAGAGCGGCATCGAGAGCGAGCAGGCCAAGAAGATCACGCGCCTGTTGAAAGACAGCAAGATGAAAGTCACCTCCGCCATTCAGGGCGATGCGGTGCGCGTGACCGGCGCCAAGCGCGACGATCTGCAGGCGGCCATGGCACTCATCAAGAAGGACGTGCCCGACATGCCGCTGTCGTTCAACAACTTCAGGGATTGACGTGTTTGGCCTGCGGCTCGCAGCGGCGTTGATGCTCGCGAGTGCTTCCGTGCTCGCGCAGGCCGAAACCTCGGTGATGCTCACCGGCACCATAGGCAGCCGGGCCATCCTGATCGTCAACGGAGGCGCACCCAAGACTGTTGCCGTCGGCGAGACCTTCCAGGGCGTGAAGCTGGTCGCGCTGCAGGCCGAACAGGCCACAGTCGAGTCAGGCGGCAAGCGCATTGCCTTGCGGATGGACACGCCCGCAAGCATCGGTGGCGGCGGCCCGAGCGGCGGTGGCAACCGCATCGTGCTGCCGGCCGACAGCCGCGGCCACTTCATGACGCAGGGCACCATCAACGGTCGCACGGTCAACTTCATGCTGGACACCGGCGCCACCACGGTTGCGATGTCGGCCGCCGATGCCACGCGCATCGGGCTCGACTACAGCAAGGGCACGCCAGTGCGCGTCAGCACGGCCAACGGTGTGACGGCGGGCTACCGGCTGCGACTCAATTCCGTGCGAGTCGGGGATGTCGAGGTGTACGACGTCGACGCCATCGTGTCGGAGCAGTCGATGCCATTCATCCTGCTCGGCAACAGCTTCATCAACCGCTTCTCGATGCGGCGCGACGCCGATCAGATGGTGCTGGAGAAACGCTTCTGAAGCGATGCTGAAGCGCCTGCGAAGGCGCGAGCTCAGAGCTGCGCGGCGGTGACGACTATCTCGATCTTGTAGGCCGCATTCGCCATCTTGGCCTGCACCGTGGCGCGCGGCGGCGTGTGGCCTGCCGGAATCCATGCGTCCCAGATCTCGTTCATCACCGTGATGTCTGCAATGTCATTCAAGAAAATTTGGGCCATCAGGATGCGCGACTTGTCGCTGCCCGCTTCCGCAAGCAGTCGCTCAACCATGCCGAGCACTTCAGCGGTCTGACCACGCATGTCCAGCGTGGTGTCGTCCGGCACCTGGCCCGCGAGGTACACGGTGCCGTTGTGCACGGCGGTTTCGGACAAGCGTGGGCCGACGTGGAAGCGGGTGATTTCGGGCATGGTCAAACTTTCTTTTTGGAGCCGAGCTTCGACTCGGTGCCGGCAGCGAGCCGACGGATATTTTCACGATGCCGCCAGAACAGCAACAAGCTCATGAGGATGAGCGCGACCAGTACGGTGCGATGCACGGGCCAGGCGATGTTGCCGCCGATCAGGTAGTAGGACGGTGCGAAGAACGCAGCCGCCAGCGAGGCCAGCGACGAGTACCGAAAAAACAGCGCGATGATGACCCAGGTCGCGCACGTCGCGAGCCCCAACAAAGGCGCGATGCCGACGATCACACCGATCGCTGTGGCAACACCCTTGCCGCCCTTGAACGAGAAGAACACCGGATACAAATGGCCGAGAAACGCTGCGAGCCCGGCCACCGCGGCGATGCCTTCGACGCCCGGACCCACGCCCCATTCCGCGCCGAAGTGCCGGATCAAAAAAACCGGTAACCAGCCCTTCGCTGCGTCCAGCAGCAAGGTCACCAGCGCCGCCGTTTTGTTACCCGAGCGCAGCACATTGGTGGCGCCCGGATTGCCGCTGCCGTAACTGCGCGGGTCCGCCATGCCAAAGGCCTTGCTCACGATCACCGCGAACGACAGCGAGCCGATCAGGTAGGCCGCGACGATGGCAATGATGGCGGCGGCAGGGAATGGCAGATATGAACTCAACGCAGGCTCCGGCCTCGACAAAAAAGGTCGCTCATTCTGCCAGCGCGCATTGCACCGGCTCGGCGTCGATCAAGCAGGCGTCTCGCTGCCGTGCTGCTTTTTCACATCGCCGGGTCGCGAATATCCCAGCGAATCTTGTCGATCTCGGCCAGTACCTCGGGCGACAACGTTGTGCCCCACGCATTCAGGTCTTCTTCGAGTTGCGCCACCGTCGTCACGCCGATGATGGTGCTGGCAACCTGCCATTTGGTGTAGCAGAAGGCGAGCGCCAGCTGCGTCGGCGTCATGCCGTTGTCGCGCGCGAGGCGGTTGTAGGCACGCGAGGCGCGCAATGCATCGGGGCGGCCCCAGCGTTGCTTGCGTACCGACTCGTAGCCCGAGATGCGCCCCTTGGGGGCATCGGGGCCTTCGGTGCCGCTCTCGTCGTACTTGCCGGTCAACAGGCCGAAAGCCAGCGGCGAATAGGCCAGCAACGACACGTCTAGCCGATGCATGGTTTCGTCCAGCCCGTTCTCCAGTGCGCGGCTGATCAGGCTGTACACGTTCTGCACCGTCGCGATGCGCGGCAGCGAATGCTGCTCGGCGAGACGAACAAATTCGTGCACGCCGTACGGCGTCTCGTTCGACAAGCCGATGTAGCGGACCTTGCCCTCCTTCACCAGACCGCCAAGCGCTTCGAGCTGCTCGTGAATCGAAGTCTGCGTACGCTCCTTGGTCGGGTCGAAATAGATCTGTCCGAACAACGGCGTGTTGCGCTCGGGCCAGTGGATTTGATAGAGATCGATCACGTCGGTCTGCATGCGCTTCAGGCTGGCATTGCACGACGCCACGATGTCGGTCGCCGTCATGCCGGTGCCTTCACGCACCCAAGGCATGCCGCGCGACGGGCCGGCCACCTTGGTCGCCAGCGTCAGCTTTTGCCGCGCGCCCGGGTTGGCAGCAAACCAGCGACCGATGATGCTTTCGGTCACGCTGTAGGTCTCTTGCCGCGTCGGCACCGAATACATTTCAGCGGTATCGATGAAATCGATGCCGCGCTCGAGCGAACGGCTCAGCACGGCATGCGAAGTGGGCTCGTCGACCTGCTCGCCGAAGGTCATGGTGCCGAGGCAGATCGGCGTGACGCGCAGATCGCTCTGGCCCAGCCTGACTTTTTCGAATGGGATGTTTTTCATGGCCGGAATGCTACCGCCGCCAGCGCTGTCGCGTGCAGGCCCGCGCTGGGGCTCGTGTGCGACAGCGCAGCGCCCGGTGCCTGCATATCATCGAGGTCATGTACCAAGCCCTCCGCGTCTCCCGCAGCGAATTCGTGCCCGTGCGAAACCTCGATTACCACGTGCGGCTCTGGGGCCAGCCATCGGCCACGCGGCCTCCGCTGGTGCTGCTGCACGGCTGGATGGACGTCGGCGCTTCATGGCAGTTCGTGGTCGATGCGCTGGCCGAGGAGCGCTTCGTTATCGCACCCGACTGGCGCGGCTTCGGCCTGACCGAAGGTGGCGGCGTCGACAACTACTGGATGCCAGATTACCTGGCCGATCTGGACTGGCTGCTCGACCACTACGTGGGTCAGGCAGGGGCCCCGGAGAGCGTGGCGGTCGACCTGGTCGGGCACAGCATGGGCGGCAACGTCGCGATGCACTACGCCGGCGTGCGGCCGCAGCGCATTCGCCGGCTCGTCAACCTCGAGGGCTTCGGCATGCCCGGCCTGGCGCCAAGCGAAGCGCCGCAGCGCTATGGCAAATGGATCGACGAACTCAAGCGCCTGCACCGCGGCGAAATGGCGCTGGCCGCCTACCCGGCCGCCGACGGCGTGGCGCGCCGCCTGATGAAGACCAACCCGAAGTTGACTCAGGACAAAGCGGACTGGCTGGCGAGTCACTGGGCCGGCACCAGCCTCAACGCCGATGGCAACGAGCGCTGGGAAATCCTGGGCGATGCAGCGCACAAGATCATCAACGCGCACATCTTTCGGGTCGACGAGGTGCTCGCCTTGTACGCCTGCATCACCGCACCGCTGCTGGCGGTCGAGGCGGCCGACGACAGCCTGAGCAAATGGTGGAAGGGCCGCTACTCATTGGATGAGTACCACGCGCGCTTGAAGTCGGTCAAAGACGCACGGGTTGCGCGCATCGAGGATGCCGGTCACATGCTGCATCACGATCGGCCGGAACGCGTGGCCGAGTTGATCCAGGATTTTCTTGCAGGCTGACAGCCGCCTGGGCCAGTCCGCGCGCACCCCTCGTACCGCGTGAGCGCAGCCGCGAACGCGCGGCTTTTTCCGACAGCGCCAGACGCCCTGGTCGGGCAGACTCCTACGGCTTTGCCCACCCC